>JBQCDS010000047.1:0-14288 GCA_051961035.1 Trinickia sp.
AACGGCTGGGTCGCGAGTTTGCCGCGCTTGCGCGACTTACTGCGCGCTCAGCTTCGTCGAAGCTAAGCGATATGCACGAAGATCCGACATTCAAGGTTGGTACCGCGCTTGTTCGAGGTTTGCGCGAACTTCTCGAGCGACTCGAAAATCGTCTGCAACTGAAGTCGCCGCTGCAGGTGTACCTGACGGGCGGTATGGCAGTACATCTTAATGCATGAGGACTACCAAGCAGATTCCCGACCGGTCTATCTCGGGCTTGGGAGTATCAGGGTCAATGTGCTTTCGCCTGTCGATCTGGCCGTCAGTAAGATCGCGCGGCTTACCGATAATGATCGAGAGGCTATCCGCGAACTGGTCCTACTGGGGTTGACCGATGCGGACGAGATCGAGGATCGTGCCACCGAGGCGTTGAGTGGCTACGTGGGTGGAATCGAGATGCTGAAGGCGAACCTGCGCGACGCAATCTCGATCGCTCGTGAAGCCGAAACGCATAGGGCGAAGAATGACCCAGCCGACGGTGGACGGTATGGCCCGTCGGATGCCGTTTAGTTCAGCAACGGCAGACGGGCGCGGACCCAATCCCACCATGTGGGCGGCATATTGATCCGATGCTCGAAACCGCTCTGCTGAGACGCATCGTAGTACGTCACGTAGTCCGGGCCATACTCTAGCTCTCTCGGAAAGTTCGTTATCCAATTAACGACGAATCTGCGCTGCGCCAACACCTCTCCATTTTCGGAAAGCACCTGCAATCTAATTTTGTCACCCAAAAGATTCTCGTCACCACCTTTTCCGCAAAGTACAATGTTGTACTTCTTTCCACCGTAGACTTTTATTCCTCCCAGCAGCGCCTTGGTGTCGCGCTCGCAATTGTAATATTTATCGGGGAATTTTTTGTAAAATGCAACTATTGTCGCGTAAATCACAAGGGAAATGACGAGCAATCGCTTGCCAATCTTTCGGAATTTCGCAATTCGACTCACTGCCCAGGTTTGCATATTTCCCTCAAGGTGAATTGAATGGGCTTCGGAAGCGTTATCTTTTTTAGATTGGAATAGATCGCGAAATCTCCGCCGTGATTGTATTTCTCGCGCCATGCGTTGTAGTTGCTATTATAAATTGGGTAATAAACATCTTTTTTTCGCATGCTAGTTTTGAAAAGTCCGTTTATAACATCCACCGACTTCTTAAAGCCGTTGTCGTAGAGCAACGGTAGCGGCGGTGTATCAGAGTGATTCCCCCATTGAAGGCTCCCTCCTGTATCACCGGTGCCGTTGTTTATTAAATCTGCGGCCACGGCTGATGGCACCATAATCACGCCATACCGATTCCAATGACCAAGATACTGCGATGCTGTTCCGCCGGGTTTGTCGACGAATGAATAGCTGTCTCGTGCATATACATATATGTGAGTCACTTCCACGCGCGACTGGCAACAATATTCCGGTATTGGTTCAGAATATTTATAGTATTTCTCCGAAAATACTCTTGCGTTCGCGATTGCCGCCATATATGCGAAATTCCCGAGTGAGGCCGTTAGGTCGGTCAGCCCACCATTTTCGGAGATAGTGTCGAGGTCGGAGACCTTCGTCAATTGAAATTGGTAGTCCTTGTGAAACGTCTGGACATCCTCATTGGATAGTTGCCAGGCGTCTATGTCGCCAGTAAACGCCATGCCCCCTTCTGTGAACCGCCTCGCGACAAAACGCCGCACGATCTTTTTTAATGCGGAGATCGCCGCATCAGTGTATATTTCTTTATTGACAAGGCGGCGTAACTTTGCTTGGGAGCCACCGTATTTTAGCGTAAAATCCAGCGTTACCGTTTTGGTGTCGACCATATCTTTAGGATAAGTGTCGGACAGCCCGTGAGTAATGTATTTACGTCCGTTGAACCAGCGTCGAGCCAGTTTGGCTGCAACAACAAAGCCCATTTTTTCCATCGCATTGGGAATGTCGAGCATATCGAACGTCGGCGGCACGCGGCAGTCGTCTTCTTCGTCATCCTTGCTTTTCGCGGGTGCGGCAGGCATCGGCGGACCCGACACTTGCTTTTCGGGCTTCTTCTCAGCGTTGGTTACGGCCTTTGGTTCCTCTGCCTTCGGCGACGGCGGCGTCCATCCTTTAGGCGCCCTGTCCATCAGGACGTGAGCCTGGGGATTGTTCAGCGGCTTGCAGAGGTCCTTTGTCCACTTCGTGTTGCTTGAAAATAGGCCGGCTTTTTCTGGCTTGAAATATAGGATTCTGTTTGGTGTAGTCATTCGAGTTATTTGTTCGGCCTCGGATCGCCGGCGAATATAACATGACTCGAAGCCTGCTTAACTAATCGCCAGCCCCAGATTAACCACACGAGCGAAAAATGGCCCACACGGCGACGGGCCTCAAAACCGCGAGAGGCAAAGAGCGCGGCCAGATGCGTCATGCCACGGTTTAGTGGTCTAGAACCGCGCTCAACGCAAGCTCGTTGGCGATTGCTGTCAGCCTCTTGGCCCGCGTCCAGATCGTCACGCCCGGCTGTAACTTCGCAGATGCGAGCAGCGACGCATCCACATAGCCGATCCCCCGGCCAAACAGCTGCTGTTGCTCGATCAGATAGAAGACTTCGTCAGGCGTGGCGACTGGCACGCGCGGCAGATCGTTCAAAGCGCGAAGCACGGCAGAGCGGTTGCGCAAACTACCTAGCGAAATTTCGCCGATGACATACGGGTGGATCCGGACACGGTGATGGAGCAGAAGGTCGACCATCATCGGCTCCGAATGATCGATGTGATCGATCCACACCGATGTGTCGACAAGGATCATTCAAGCTCCTGCCGGCGGCGCGGTGCAGCGGTGATGCCCGGTTGACTACCGCCCAAGGCAGCGAGCCTGCGCGCGGCTTCGCGCTCGATCAGCGCTTTCAAGGCTTCGCGCACAAGAGCGGCCTTCTCGCTCAACCCGGTGTAGTCCTGGGCCCGAGAGACCAAATCATCGTCCAACGCGATTGTGGTTCGCATAACAACCTCCCTGATTGGGCACGATTATAGCATCGTTTGATGTTGAATTTCGTGCTATATGAGGGAGCGGACATTGGGTTGTCACGGGCTCCCGATCGCGACCGCCGAGTTCAATCACACCCGGACAGACATCGCTGAAGTTGCTGCGCCACGGAGATGAGATGCCATGCCCACGTTCTAAAGACGAATGGACTCGCGCATTCGTTTTGGTCCCGGCAAGGATGGGCCTTGTGAACGGATATCGATCGCGATTCGTTGATCCGTAACGGCAGCGCGAACGCTTGAGCCCCCTCCCGCACACCGTCACGAATTCGCCATGGCCACGTGCGCGGCGTCCTGATTCGTGTTCGGCGTCTTCAACGTGCAAGCGATCACGCAAGCGACGGCCGCCGAAAGCACGAGGTACGAGAAGGCCCCCACGTACGAGCCGTTGAAGGCCCCGATCAAATGCCCCATGATCACCGGTGCGATGAATCCCGCCATTTGCCCGCCGAAGTTGATGAGGCCCGTCGCGCTGCCCACCTTGTCGTTCGGGAAATACTTGAGCGGAACGGTGAAGACCGTTGCGTAGACCATGGTGAACGCACAGATGCACAGCGTCCAATAAAGCACGATCAGCGGTAGCGAGGACGTCGTCATCATCAAGATGAGGAACAGGGCGCACAGCAGCGCACCGCATGCCATCAGCGGCTTCGAGCGGTGCGCTCCGGCCTTGTCGATGACATGGCCGACGGTATTGGTGGCGAAGAACGCCGCGATATACGGGATCATCGAAGCGATGCCGATGTGTTGAATGTCGATGCCTCGAACCTTCAGCAAGTACGACGGCATCCACGATTGCAGCCCGAGAAACAGCGTGCTGCTGCAAAACCAGATCAGGCCCACGCGCCACGTCATGGGATTGTGTAGCAGCTCGAGGTGGTGGGAACGGCTTTGAGCGGCCGCGCGGGTGCTGCGCACGTGCGCGCGCGGCTTGAGCATGAAGACGAATGCCGTTGCAACGGCCACGCCGCATACCCCCAATGCCGGAAACGTCCAACGCCAGCCATACGCGGCAATGACGGCGGCAACGAAGATGGAGCCGGCGGCATTGCCGAGGAATACGGTGCTGGACATCAACGATTGCACGCGGCCGCGCTCCTGCTTCCGAAAATTCTCCGCGATGGCGACCGCATTGGCCGGCGCGAAGCCGCCTTCACCGATACCGAACAGCAATCGGATGATGACGAGCGACGCGAACGACCAAGACATGCCGGTCAGCGCGGTGAAGATCGACCACATCACGATGCAAGCGGTCAGCACGCGCTTGGCGCCGTAGCGGTCGGCCAGCCAACCTCCGCCCAGCTGCATGAACGCGTAAGTCAAGTAGAAAGCGCCGAGAACATACCCGCGCTCCTGGTCGTTCAGCCCAAATTCGTGTGCGATGGGAATCACCGCCGTGCTGATGACGATGCGGTCGGCGTATGCGACCACCCACGCCACGAATATGACGGCGATCAGCGCGAATTTGCGCCAGTGTTGTGTGCTCAACGTTGTTGTCTCCATGTCGGCTCCTTTTGGCCTAGTTGTGTTCCGCTCGTCGTGGTCAGCCGCAGGACGACATTACCCCGCACCCAATGCGATAGTTGATGAGGCGCGAGCGTAAGGGTGTCGGCGCTGTGTCGCTCGGCTCGCACGAGCAGGTTGGCAAACACCGGCCCGATCGAGTCCCCCTCCGAGGCATGAACGGTGACGGCGATCAGGCGATCGGCGAGGCGCTCGCTCGCCGAAATCTCGTAACGTAATTCGGCTGTCAGTGTGTCCAGCGTGTAGTCGACGCGTACCTCCTCTTCATCGGCGTGTCGCTCGCGCAGCTGCACGCATCCGCGGATCGTTCGGTCCGATGACGAAAGCGCGAACAGCGAAGGCGTGCAATAGGGCGGCGAGCGCGTCCATGCCTGCGATTCCCACTGGCTTGCATAGCTGAGCAGATCTTGCTCGGCGTAGCGCGGGCCCATGAGTTCGATGCCGACGGGCAGCGCGTCACGCGTCCAGCCCGCCGGCATGACGATGGAAGGCAGGCCCGTGCCTGGCCCGAGTTGACTGTTCTCGGCCGGCAGAATTTCCCCGAGCAGCGGCGGCTTGCGGCGCATTGCCGGGTAGGCCAAGACGCTCACCGCATGGCGCGCCATGCACGCTTGAACGATGTCACGCAGCTTCGCTTGCTGCGCAATGGCCTGCCGATACGCCTCGCTATCGGGGCCGTGCGTGGCGTTTCTCGCCTTGAACACCACGTCGAGCTGCTCGTGATGCAAGCCGGCGGCGATGATGTCGCCCAGCGAGCGTATCGCCGAGGCGGGATAACGATGCAGATACGCGGCCAAGGCGAAGCGGAACTCGTGCGCAATGACGTTGCTCGCCCGCATGAGGGGCTCGAGGTCGGGAATGTCGACATCGATCAGCTCGGCGCCAAGCGCCTGCATGTTCTGCAAGGCCTGGTGGGTCAGATCGGACACCTCTTCTTCGTCCGTCGCGTTTCCGAACAGTCGCGGCAAAACGCCGATCCTCAGCCCCGCCAACGCGTCGGCGCGAATGCCGGCCAAGTACGAATGAGGAATAAGCTTCTGACTGTCGAGCGTCGATGCGTCCGCGGGATCGGCCCCCACGATGGCGTCGAGCGCGATGGCAAGATCGGCGACCGTTCGCGCGAGCGGCCCGGGCATGTCCTGTGTCGTCGAAAGCGGCATCATTCCCGAACGGCTAGCCAAGCCGCGCGTCAACCGCAGCGTGTAAAGCGACTGACACGACGCCGGCAGGCGCAGCGAACCGCACGTATCGCTGCCGATGCCGACAGCGGCGAAGCTGGCCGCAACGGCCGCTGCCGTGCCGCCGCTCGATCCTCCGGGTACGCGGCGCAGGTCGTACGGGTTGCGCGTAAAGCCCGTCAACGACGAGACATTGGTGACGCCCGCGGCCAATTCGTGCATCGTCGTCTTGCCCAATACGATCGCACCGGCAGCCCGTAGCCTTTGCACGAGAAAGGCGTTGGTTTCGGGATAGAGGTTCGCAAACGCCAGCGAGCCGCCGGAAGTGGCGAGGCCCGCCACGTCGATATTGTCTTTGACGAGTATGGGAATGCCGTGAAGCAGCCCGCGCATCCCTTTCTCGGATCGCTCGACGTCGAGCGCCGCTGCTTCATCCAAGGCGGAAGGGTTCAGCGCGACGACCGCATTGAGCTTGGGCCCGTCTCGATCGAACGCTCGGATTCTGTCGATGTAGCCCTGCACGAGTTGACGAGCCGTCACTTGCCCCGAGGCGAGCGCGGCATGGAGTTGCTGCACCGATTTTTCCGTGACGTCGTAGGCGGCGTCATGATCTGAGCCCGGGTGGGCCGAGCGATCGTGCGACATGTCCATCGGCTCCTCCGATCAGGATCTAGGCAGGCAACTGGAAACCATCGAGCGGCGCGGAAGGCTTGCGCCCGCCGACGAGCTCGCTGACGAGCAAGCCGCTTGCCAAGGCCAGCGTGAAACCCAGCGCGCCTTGCCCGACATTCAACCAAAGATTGGCGAAGCCGGCCGTGCCGATGATCGGCGTGCTCGTGGGCGTTGCCGGCCGCAAACCGCACCATGCGTCCACGCGGTCGTAGTCGACGGCGTGGGGGAACGCTTGCGCGGCTTCCGCCCTCAGCGATTCGATTCTCACGGGGTCGGGCCGAGCGTCGCGGCCGGTGATGTCGGCCATGCCGGCGATACGAAGCCGATCGCCCAAGCGAGCGTAGACGACTTTACGATCGAAATCGGTGACGCTCACGCGAGGGGCCGTGTCGCGCCCGCGAATTCGGCCGGTGAGGCTATACCCCTTGAGCGGGTAGAGCGGAAGCTTGATGCCGAGCGGCTCGAGCAAGTCCGCGCTTGCGATGCCCGCGCACAAGACGACGTGGTCGGCCTCTATCTCTTGGCCGTTTGCTTGAACGGAAATGCGAGCCGGGCGTCCCGCTGTGTCCGCGCGCAATGCGGCGACCTGCGTTCCAAGAAGGAATTTCACGTTTCTCGATCTGAGCAAGCCGGTCAGTGCAACGCAGAACTTGTAGCAGTCGGCCGTCTCTTCACTCGGGGTGAAGATCCCGCCGGCCAGTTTCGATTCGAGTCCGCTCAGCGAGGGTTCCGTCTGCACGCATTCGTTTGCCGTGAATACCTGCTGCTCGCATCCGAGCGCGCGCTGAAACTGCACGAGGTTCCGAGCCGATTCGAAGGTTTCGGCGTTGCGGTGCACCACGAGCTTTCCCGTGTTCGCATGATCGAACGATAGCGCGGACTCCTGGGCAACCAAGTCTTGCATGAGGTCGCGGCTCAGGAACGACAGCGTCAGCAGGCGGCGCGTGGCGAGCTCGCTTTGCGCATGCGTGCAGGCCAGGATGAACTTCAGCAGCCATCGCCACTGGTTGATGTCGGCGCGTGGACGGAATCGCACCGGCGAGTGCCGTTGCGTCAGCCACCACGGCAACTTGGACAGAACGCCGGGGCCAGCCAGCGGGGCCACGTAGCTGTACGAAAGTTGTCCGCCATTGGCGTAGCTGCTTTCCAGTGCGACGTCGGCATTGCGTTCGACGATCGTCACTTCGTGGCCGTCACGAGCAAGATACCAAGCCGTCGCAAGGCCGGTTACGCCGCCACCCAACACCAATACGTGCATATCGCGCATCCGTCGAAAGTTCATGCCGGCATTGTTGGCCGCTTAAGGCCGAGCCGTCCAATGCCAAAAGAGGTCGACGCGATAGACGCGGGTTATAGGTGCGGGCCCTGCTTATGGGCGCTTCGCATGGCCCATTGCGCGCGTGAGCGCGAGTGCCATGGTCTCAGCGCCCGGCTTCGCGCAGCGCCTGCAAAAGGCGTTCGCCGGGTTTAAGAGGCGGCCGCGATCGCTCCGTGACGGCATAAACGTGCAACGGCTGATCCGATGCCACCGGTCTCGTCTGGATAGCGTCCCGGTCGCCGGTCGATTCGGCGGTCAGCGAATCGACGAGCGCGACGCCGACGCGATTTTCCACGAGTGCGCGCGCGAGCGGATACGTTTGCACCGATATGTGCGACACGACGTTGGGCGTGTCCGCCAGCCAGCTTGCGAGCAGGGCGCCGAGATAGTCGTCCGCGTCGATGGAGATGAACGGGGTACCGGCGAGTTCATGGGGCTGCAAGGGCTGGCTCAGCATCGCGTCGGGCCACCAGAGCGGCGGCGCAATGGCGCACAGATGACAATCGAGAATCGGTGTGGCGATCAGGCTCGGGTGCGAGATCGGGCGCATCGTCAGGCCCAATTCGGCTTCGCCGAGCAGCAACGCATGCTCGATCTCACGCGTATGCGCTACTTCGAGCTCGCACTGCGCATCGGGAAAGGCTTTGGACCACGCGGCGATGGCCCGCGGCAACACGCTGTAGGCGATCGCCGGCGTGACGGCGATCGCCAACGGGCGCACCGCGCCTTGAGCCAGCGTTGTCGATAATCGGCGAATGCGCCGCAACTGGTCCTCCAGCGGCGCGAGCTCTTGACGAAGCCTGATCGCTTCCGGCGTCGGCACGAGCTTGCCCTTGTCGCGTATGAACAAGGCAAAGCCAAGCGATTGTTCGGCGTGCTTGAGGATCTTGCTGATCGCAGGCTGCGAAATATGGAGCAACTTGGCCGCGCCCGCTGCCGAGCCGGTCGAAATGATGGCGCTGAACACTTCGATATGTCGTAGCCGCACGTCGCTCCCTTTGTCGATGAAACTTGCCTTCGGCGTCAACTTTACGCTACCCAAAAAGAAGACGCGTCGAAAAGGCGCTGCTCATAACCGCGGGTTATCGGCAGTGCACTGAAAATCACTAGACGCTAGCGACATACAGAGCAATATTCGGCATTGCCGAAGGCGAGGACCTTCATTCACTAAGGAAACGAACGGCATGGCCGCGCAAACAGATATCAAACTTTCCCTTCTCATTCGCGGTGGAACGTTGATCGACGGTACGAAGCGGCCTCGCGTCCAGGCGGACGTCGGCATCGTGGGCGACCACGTGGTCTTCGTCGGAGACGGATCGAACTTGCCTGCGGATCGGATCATTGACGCTTCGGGGAAGATCGTTGCTCCGGGTTTCATCGATTCGCATACCCACGACGATGCCGCCTTGCTGCTCGATCCGCTGATGTTGGCGAAGATCTCGCAAGGGGTGACGAGCGTCGTCACAGGAAACTGCGGTGTCAGCACGGCGCCGCTGGCCGATCACGTGCCGCGCCCCATGCCGCTGAGTTTGATCGCCAGCCGCGAGTCGCATGCAGGCGCTTCGTTTCCCCACTTCGCCGGCTACCTCGCCGCGCTCGATCGCTCGCCGGCGTCGGTCAATGTCATCCCGCTGGTGGGACATACGACGTTGCGCGTTTGGGCGATGGATGCCCTCGATCGCGAGGCTCGACCGGTAGAAATCCAGACCATGCAGGCGCTGTTGTCGGAGGCGATGGATGCGGGCGCGGTCGGACTTTCCACGGGGACCTACTATCCGCCGGCCGCGGCTGCAACGACTCGCGAGATCGTGGAGGTGTGCAGGCCGCTGGCCGAGAAAGGCGGCATCTATGTGACGCATATGCGGGACGAAGCCGATCATTGTGTCGAATCGATCGAGGAGACGCTCGATATCGGGCGCTCGCTCGGCATTCCCGTCGTCATATCGCACCACAAGCTGGCGCGCGAAAGGAACTTTGGAAAATCGCGCGTGACGTTGCCGCTGATCGAGGCCGCGATGAAATGCCAATGCGTCGGGCTCGATTGCTACCCGTACGATGCGAGCTCGACGATGCTTCACCAGGACGAAGCGCGTCTGCAAGGCCGCGTGCAAATCGCTTCGAGCGGGTCGCATCCCGAGTTGGCGGGCCGCGAACTGGCCGATATCGCGGCATCGTGGGGCATTTCGCTCGCTCAGGCGTCGAAGCGCCTGCAGCCCGCGAGCGCAATCTACTTCAGCATGGACGAAGCGGACGTCCAACGCATCTTGGCGTTCGAGCACACGATGATCGGCTCGGATGGCTTGCCGAGTCGCGAGAAGCCGCATCCGCGGCTATGGGGCACGTTCTCGCGCGTGCTTGGCCGCTATTGCCGCGAGTTGAGCCTCTTTCCGCTGGAGACGGCGATATGGAAAATGACGGGACTCACGGCGCGAACGTTCGGGGTCGAGCGGCGCGGCACCATCGAAGCCGGCAATTACGCCGACGTCGTGGTTTTCGATGCCGCCACCGTAGCCGATCGGGCCACTTATGAAGATCCGGCGCAGCCGTCGGCGGGCATCGAGGCCGTTATCGTCAACGGCGAGGTCACGTTTGCCGATGGCGTTCACGTTGGGCGGAGGGCGGGGCGTGTCGTGAGAAGGCGGGCCGCTTAGCACCAGAATCACTTAGCGGTTGTCAGAACGATCCCTTGCGCCAGATCGGTGTGCACGAATGCCATCCATCCGCCGCTTTGGCGATGACGTATCGAACAGCTCGGAATGTTTCATCAGAAATGGGTGCGTCGGTTTAATCAACGAGGTCACCGATGCGAACAACGCTCGATGCATGCCCGATGCCGCGCTCGGGACTTCGATGACGAGCACGAGGCGCGTATACGCGAAACGGCCTTTGCCGAAGCCCCCGCGACACACGTGCGGTCCGGGCCGTCCCGGCCCGTATCGAGTGTTCTCCTCCCGTGAGCTCAGTAAGCCGGGAGCGAGCAACCCATGCTGTGCGGCGACCTGAATTCGAATGATCGTGCGTTATGGCTACTCAAAGTTGCGACATTCATGCTCGCTAGAACTGATTTAATGATTTCACCGGGCGACGTTCCAATTTCTGCCGGTACCTTTGTGTGAACGCATACCCAATACCGAGCCGCCGAGCGAGCCTTCTCGTGCCGCCAGGCATAAATCAGTTTAAATGGAATCCGAAACATGAGCACCAATTTGAGGCCGAAATATATTTCATTCGATTGCTACGGCACGCTGATCAACTTCCAAATGGCGGATTTGGCGCGTGAGCTCTTTGCCGATCGAATCGCTCCGAACGATATGCCGCAATTCACGACGGACTTCGCGCGCTACCGTCTCGATGAAGTGATGGGCGACTGGAAGCCCTATGATCAAGTGCTGTGCAATTCGGTGGAACGCACGTGCCGCCGCTGGGGAATCGAATACCGCGACAACGAAGGGCTGAAGTTCTATCACGCGGTGCCTACGTGGCAGCCGCATGCCGACGTGCCGGGGGCGCTGGCGCGCTTGGCTCGGGAATATCGGCTCGTGATTTTTTCGAACGCGATGGACGTGCAGATTCCGTCTAGCGTCGAGAAACTCGGTGCGCCGTTCCACCGTGTCTACACGGCCCAGCAGGCGCAAGCCTACAAGCCCCGCCTGCGCGCGTTCGAATACATGATCGAGCAGCTGGACTGCAGCCCGAACGACATTCTGCATGTCTCATCGAGCATGCGCTATGACCACTTGTCGGCCGACGATGCCGGCATCAAGAACAAAGTGTTCGTTGCGCGCAATCACGAGCCGGCCTGGCCGGTATGGGGTTGTCACGAAATCAGGGACCTGAGCGGTTTGCCGGCGCTCGTGGGCCTTTAACCGTCACGAGCGAATGCCAAGAGAGCCGTCACGGCGGCGCGATGCCGCTACGTTCGCGACCACGCCGATCGGCTCCTTCGTCACATCATCGTTCTTCCGTTCACTTGAACGAGAATGATATCGCCGTAGGTTCTGGCGGCTTTCTCCGAAGACCATTCGGCCTGCTGCGCGTGCGGGTGGAGAAACGCCGACGGACGCGGAAGGACTACTCGTGGTGGGCGTACAGCTTCTCGATCGGATAGAAGCCTTTGTCGAAAGTCGACTTGATAACGATGTAGCTGAAGTATTTCTCGATGTTCACGCTCTGACGTAGCACTTTCTCGGCGATGCTGTGATAGTGCGCGACTCCGCACGTGATGAACTTGAGCAGGTAATCGAAGCCGCCGCTCACGAGGTGGCATTCGACGACTTCGTCGATAGTGCGCACCGCGGCTTCGAACCGGTCGAAATCTTCGCGGCGATGGTCCGATAGGGTCACCTGTGTGAAGACGACCTGCATGCTACCGAGCTTCGCGAGCTCGACATGCGCACCGTACCCCGCGATGTAGCCCGCCTTTTCCAGCCGCTTTACGCGGATGAGACACGGACTGGGCGAGAGGCCCACCGAGTTCGCCAGTTCCACGTTGCTGATGCGGCCGTTGCGCTGGAGATGGCTGAGAATCGAGATGTCGAGCCGGTCCAGTTTGGGTAATTCGAACATGCTTCTCCTCCGCCGATCTCGTCAGTGCGTAAACTACCAAGGAACCTACGATTTGACACCTCGTAAATGCCTGTACCGCCCGCAACCGGCTGATATCGATCGGCTCGTTCGTGAGAGGCGATAGGAGTAACGGTCGAGTTCGGCGCTAAACGGTAATTTCGTTCTTGCCCGCGCGCGTCTCACGCTCGGTGCGGTGAGACGCTCGCCGGCTATGTCGCTTGGCACGAGGCGTCAACCGAGCGACTGGCTGAGCAGTGCGAAACGCGTGATCGCCGGGTCAGCCAGGGGCGGTTTGCCCCTCACCATGACCTGCACCATCTCGTCCACCTGCGTCAGGCCCATATCGGTGAGCCATGGGCTCAGCCCGCTGCTGTCCGGTGCGTCGACGCGCACCAAAGAGCCCGCGCGCGTGCCGGCCCAATAGCCGATAAGGGCTTTCGCACGGTCGACGTCGGGCGCGATGACGGGTCCGATGACAAAGCCGTGTCCGAACTTGCGCAGCGCCGCGAACGCGATCAATTCGCCCGCGCGATCGATGGCCACGACGTCGGCTACGGTCAACAAGTGCTTGATCACCGCCGCACGCGGCAGTCCGCTCGAACGGCTCGCCAGGTCGGCAAGCGCGGTTTCGTCTCGTTGACTGACCGGTCGGATTCTTTCGCCATCGCGCAGCGGCAGCAACGGGGCATGGAACACGCTGCCCTGATGTCGGTGGACCCAGCCGGCGCAGACAAAGCCCAAGCCTTCGAACAGCGGCACGCCATCCATGGTGGCGTGCAGCATGACGGTCCGATCGCCGATTTGCGCTAGCATCCGTGTCGTCAACGCGCGTGCGATGCCCCGATGCCGAAAAGCCGGCGAGACGATGGTCATGCCTAGCCAGGCAAAATCGGCGCCGTTCGGCCAGCACATCACGGTGCCGATAACGCCCGTCTCATGCTCGGCGACCAAGCCCTCGCCAAGATCGAGGGCGAATTTCCAGTCCTCCAAGCGGTGGGGCCATAATGTTGCCAGCGATAATTTGTGCGCTGCCGGCAGGTCCGTGGCCGTCATTGCGCGATATCGAACAGCGTCACTCGCATTTTGAGTTTTCATGCTTTACCTCATCTGCCTGCCCTGCAGCGGTATCGGAAACCTGCCTCGCATCTGTGCGGCTTCGGACGTGGACTAACGGCAATGTTGCCACACGCGCACGCGAGTGACGATGGAGCGAATGCAATTCCACACGATTCGCCCGTTATGAAGGCTAAAACGATAGCTTGTGCCGTGTCTCGATGCCGGGGCGGCAGACGATGCTTCGCGCTCGTCCGAGGCCGCATCGCCGGTCGGGCGGCGCGCGAGATTGTCGGGCGATGCCCGGGGCCGCCAGCCGGTCAGGCTCGCGTGCCTTTCCGCATGCGATCGTGTCGGCGCGATCGGTCAGCGCCGACACGATCGCAGCCCTTACTTCGTCCAGAGCCAAAAAGCCGCAGACATGGACTGCCTGCGGCGAAACCCACACCCGGGGGCGTGGATGTGTATCGGTTATGTCGGACGAGGGCGCGCCCTCGTTGATACCGACGATCCCAGCCTCGAGCGCCCGCGAGACACGATCGATGCGTCGCGGATCTTGGCTATATTTGCGACGGCATCGTCGACGTGGCTCGCGATTTTCTCGATTGCGCGTGCGTTGATCATCGGTCCGATCTGCGAAGCCGGATCGGTCGCGGGGCCGACGCGCAACTCGGCGACTTTGGCGCCGAGCAGGGTGGCGAACCACGCATACACGCTGCGCTGTACGTAGATCCGGTTGGGACTCACACAGGTCTGCCCGCCATTGCGGAATTTGGCAGCGAGTAGGCCGGCCACGGCTGCGTCGAGATCGACGCATCGCTGCCTATCCCATCGCTTGATTGACGATGCCGAATACGCCATATGTCGGGTCGGGGTCGCCGCGGTACCACCCGGTACGGTGATTGCGCACCATCTTCACGACGGTGTCGGTGTGCGCCAG
>JBQCDS010000048.1:0-9150 GCA_051961035.1 Trinickia sp.
TCTTCGACACGGCGACCTTCGCGTCCTGCCAGTTGTAGGCCGAGAAGTTTTGCACGCGTTGCCAACCGTAATGCAACAGCAGCGAGAAGCCGTGCGTGAGGTCGACATTCGTGTTCAGGTCGAGATAGCCCGAGCCCCGGCTGTTTTTACCGTTGCCGATGCCGAGCGACTGGCTGTCGTACCCGAAGTAATTGGGCGTATAAGTCAGCCAATACTTGGCGGTGAACCACTTGTAGGTCAGGGCGGCGACGAACTCGCCGTAGTTGTAGCTTGTGGAACTGGCCGACATGCGCGCGCCCGGATACACGTAGTAGTAGATCGTGCCCGTGTACGACAGATCGCCAAGCGCGCCGCCGTACCCGCCGTACAGATCCCATTCCACCGTACCGCCCTCGATGAACTTGCTGCTGACGCTCGACAGCCAGGTGCCGGCGAATAGCCCGCTCGGATGCGTGTAGTCGAAGCCGCCTTGAATGGCAGGCTTGCCCCACGTCTGTCGAAAGCCGCGAGAGACATACTGTGACGCTAGCGTCACGTTGGCCGTGAACGGGGAGGCGGCCGGAGCGGGCGCCGATGCGGGCTGCGCATTCGCCGTCGAAGAGGGCGCGGAATCGGCGGGCGCCGTCGCGGCAGCGGGTGCGCTCGCGGCGGCGTTGCTCGTGTCGGCCGCTTGCGCAAGCGCTGCCGGCGCATACAGCGATCCGATCAAAAGCGCCACGCCGCCCAAGGCGGCGGACGATAGGCGTGACTGGGTCTTGCGTTGACTCATGGTGCGCTCCGTCGTCGTTGTAATGGTCTGTGGTGCGAGCTGCCCCGGATCGCGATGGGGTACGGGTCCGGTTCGGCTGAGTATTGCCAGCCGATATGCGCGGTGCTCACGCATTTTTGGACGCGAATCTGTCGTTTCGCGACATCGCGCTCGCATGCCAGGATGGCAATCGGCGCGCAGGGCCTTATGCTGCGGCGGTCGGCGGGAAAAAGCCCGCATGGCCGACAGCGCACGTGTCGCATTTACGCAAGCGTGCGTCGGAATTCGTCGGCTGCGGCGGGATTTTTCTGGCAACTATGTAGGCAGATTGTGCGGGCGCCTGCCTGCCGCAAGGAGACGGAAGAGATGAGTTCACCGAAGGTGGTGGTGAAGGGGTTGTGTAAGGTGTTCGGCACCAACCCCAAGCAAGCGCTCGACATGCTGGCTAGCGGTGCGACGAAAGACGAAATTTTCGCGCGCACGGGGCAGGTGGTCGGCGTGCACGACGTGTCGTTCGACGTTCAAGAAGGCGAGATCTTCGTCCTGATGGGACTCTCCGGCTCCGGCAAGTCGACCTTGATTCGCCTGATCAATCGGCTCGTCGATCCCACGGGCGGCCAGGTGCTCGTCGACGGGCGCGACGTCGTCACGGCGCGGCGCGGCGAGCTGACAGCCCTGCGCCGAAAAGACATGAGCATGGTGTTTCAGTCGTTCGCGCTCATGCCGCAGCGCACGGTGCTTTCGAACGCCGCTTTCGGGCTCGAAGTGGCCGGCGTTGGGCGCAAGGAGCGCGAGGCCAGGGCCATGTTGGTGCTGGAGCAAGTCGGGCTCGCGCCGTTCGCCCACATATTGCCCGCCGAACTCTCGGGCGGCATGCAGCAGCGCGTCGGCCTTGCTCGCGCGCTGAGCGTCAACCCTTCGCTGATGATCATGGACGAAGCGTTCTCCGCGCTCGATCCGCTCAAACGCAAAGAGATGCAGGACGTGCTGCTGCAACTGCAAAAGGAGCAGCGTCGCACGATCATGTTCGTCTCGCACGATCTCGAAGAGGCGCTGCGAATCGGCAACCGCATCGCCATCATGGAGGGCGGTCGGCTCGTCCAGCTCGGCACGCCCCACGAAATCATCAGTCGCCCCTCGAACGAATACGTGCGCGCGTTCTTCCAAGGCGTGGACACGAGCCGCTATCTGACCGCGGGCGATCTGATGCAAACCGACGCCGTCCCGATCGTTCGCCAGCTCGATGCGGCCGGCGTGGCTGCATCGCTGAACGGCAGCGCCGATTATGCATTCGTGCTCGACGCCGCGCACAAGATACGCGGCTTCGTCACGCGCGAGGCGCTCGGCAGCAACACGCCGAGCGTCGGGCACATCGAGTCGATCGCGCGTAGTGCGTCGCTGGATCAGGTCGTCTCGCGCGTCGTGGCGCATGCCCGCGCGCTGCCCGTCGTCGACGACGACGGCTGCTATTGCGGCTCGGTGGATCGCGCCGTCGTTCTGAATGCCATTACCCGTTCGCGAGGCTCCCATGTCTGAACTCATTCCGCTCGGCACTTGGGTCGATCAATCCGTCCACTATCTGCTCGATCACGACAGCAGCACCTTCGACGCGATCGGGCGTGGCATCGATATGCTCGCCGGGCTTGTCGAGCACGGCTTGCAAACCGTGCCGATGTGGGCGCTGATGGCGTTTTTCATCGGCATCGGGTTATGGCGCCTCGGTTGGCGCTTTGGGCTCTTTACCACACTGTCTTTGCTGCTGATCTACGCAACGGGCTTTTGGGATCAAACCGTGATCACGCTCGGGTTGACGCTTTCGTCGACGCTGATCAGCCTCGTGCTCGGGATACCGCTTGGCATCTGGGCCGCCAAGAACAAACATGTGGCGCTCATCGTGCGGCCGATTCTTGATTTGATGCAGACGATGCCGGCCTTCGTCTATCTGATTCCAGCCGCGATGTTGTTCGGCCTTGGCCGCGTGCCCGGCATTCTCTCGACCGTGATCTTCGCCATGCCGCCTGCCGTGCGCTTGACGAGCCTCGGCATTCGTCACGTCAATCGCGAGATCGTGGAAGCCGGGCAGGCATTCGGTTGTACGCCGTGGCAGTTGCTCTATAAGGTGCAGTTCCCCAATGCACTGCCGTCGATCATGCAGGGCGTCAATCAGACGATCATGATGGCGCTGTCGATGGTGATCATCGCGTCGATGGTCGGCGCCGGTGGCCTGGGCAACGACGTGCTCGCCAGTATTCAACGGCTCGACATCGGCCTGGGCTTCGAGAGTGGCCTGTCGGTGGTGCTGCTCGCGATCATCCTCGATCGGATCACGGAAAGCTTTGGCCGCCTGCCTGGAACGGCGCCGGCACCGCTCTTCAAAGGCCTGCGCAACGTCTTTCGTCCGCGCGCCGGTGCTCAGCAACCTGCGACGCAAAGCTGATCAGCGGAGGCCAGCATGACGCCGGACACCGTGATGCCGCCCGCGCACGTGGAGTCGATGCCCCTGCATTTTGCGTTTCTGACGCTGCCGAACTTCTCGATGATCGCATTCACGAGCGCCGTCGAGGTGCTTAGGATGACGAACTATGTCGGCCGCGCGACGCATTACCGCTGGTCCGTCGTGTCGGCCGACGGCGTGCCGGCGCGTGCCAGTAACGGCGTCACCATTACGCCGACGAAATCGCTGGAAGAGATCGGCACGCCCGATGTCCTGATCGTGTGCGGCGGCACGCAGATTCGCGCGGCTGTCGATTCGCGCGTGCGGCGCCTGCTGGTCGACATCGCCGCGCGCGGCGTGCCGCTCGGCGCGATTTGCACAGGCGCCTACGCACTGATGAGCGCGGGACTGCTCGACGATTATCGCTGTACCGTGCATTGGGAAGATATGTCGTCGCTGCATGAGGCCTTTCCGCGCGTGAAGTTCCGCGACGAACTGTTCGTCATCGACCGCGACCGCTTGACTTGCACGGGCGGGACGGCGCCGCTCGATCTCATGCTGCACCTCGTGGGCGAGCGGCTAGGCCGTGAGCTGGCTGCGCAGGTATCGGCGCAATTCATTCTCGAACGTATTCGGAGCGCCAACGATCATCAGCCGATTCCCGTGGACGCCCGCATCGGTTTTTCTCGCGCCGAATTGATCGAGGCCGTACGGCTCATGGAGGCGAACATCGACGAACCGCTTTCGCTCGAAGAACTCGCGCGGCTCGTCAGGCTCTCGCAACGGCATCTGCAGCGAATGTTCAAGGTGTACCTCGATGTATCGCCCACGCATTACTACCTCTCGTTGCGGCTGCGCCGTGCACGCGATCTGCTGCGCACGACCGACGCATCGATCGCCAACGTGACGTCGGAATGCGGCTTCCAGTCGCCATGCCACTTCAGCAAAGCCTATCGCGCTCAATTCGGCTATGCGCCGAGCCGGGAGCGCCGGCAATTGAATTGATTCGAATCTCGCAGCAGACGTTTAGTAGTCCTTGTCATTCTTGTCATCTTCGATGGCCTCGAAAACGGCAGTCAGCCGACACAATTGAACGAAGGAGGAGAGTCCGATGAAGCAACGCTTGAAGAAAGCCGGCTGGGCACTGGCGGCCGCAGCGCTCGTGACGACGAGTGCGTATGCCTCGGATGCGGCCGTGTGCCGCAACGTGCGGTTCGCCGACGTCGGCTGGACCGACATCGCCGCCACGACGGGGCTCGCCTCGGCCGTCTTCGAAGGGCTCGGGTATCACCCCACGAAAACGATCGCCTCGGTGCCGATCACGTTCGCCGGGATCAAGAGCAAGCAGATCGACGTGTTTCTCGGCTACTGGTCGCCGACGATGGATCCGATGATCGAGCCGTTCGTCAAAGCCAAGCAAATCGAAGTACTCAGCCCCGCCAACCTGACGGGCGCAAAGTACACGCTGGCCGTGCCCGACTACGTCTATAACGGCGGGCTCAAAACCTTCGCCGACATTCAGAAATACGCCGATAAGCTCGGCGGCCGGATTTACGGCATCGAGCCCGGTAACGACGGCAATGCGCTCATCAAGAAGATGATCGACGGCAACCAATTCGGCCTCGGCAAATTCAAGCTCGTCGAATCGAGCGAGGCCGGCATGCTCGTGCAGGTCAACAAGTCCATCCGAGACAAGCAGTGGATCGTGTTTCTCGGCTGGGAGCCGCATCCGATGAACGTTCAGATGAAGATCGACTATCTGAGCGGAGGCGACGCCGTATTCGGTCCGAACTATGGCGAGGCCAAGGTATTCACCGCCACGCCGCCCGATTACGCGGCGCGTTGTCCGAACGCGGCGAAGCTCGTGTCCAATCTGCACTTCACAACCGATATCGAAAACCACGTGATGGTGCCGATCATGGACAAGGAAGACCCGAACAAGGCGGCGACCGAGTGGCTCAAGAAAAATCCGCAAGTGCTCGATAAATGGTTGGCCGGTGTGACGACGTTCGACGGCAAGGACGGACTCTCGGCAGTGAAGTCGTACGTCGCGTCGCATTGAGGCATTGAGGCAGGCCCGATCGGCACGCGATTGGCGATGAATGAGGCCCCATGCAACTGGGGCCTCATTCAATGACGGAAGAAAAACGAGCCCTTTACGTCGCGTGTTTGCACCCGGCCGCCGTCAGAGCAACGCGCCTGATACTGACATATATTCTTCGGATTCCTTATCGCCGGGTTCGCTGCCCGTGCGTTGGTCCCGATAGGCAACCGGCGGCATCCCATACTGCTTGCGAAACTCCCGGCCCAGGTGTGAGGCATCGGAGAACCCGCAACTCGAAGCGATATCGGCGACGGTTCGATCGGAACTCGTCAACAACCATGCAGCCGTGCGCAGCCGCACGTGCTTGGCGAACGTCTGTGGTGTCTTGCCCGTTTGCGCCTTGAACAACCGTTCGAGTTGCCGTGGCGATAAATCGAGCTTGCATGCCAGCTCTTCGAGCGGCAACGCGCGCCCGACATGCTGTTCCATCAGCAAGATCGCGCGCTTGATCTTCGGGTGCGTGGCCGGTTCGAGCCCCGGTGGATGCGGTTGCGGGGCGTTGCCACCCTGCATTTCGCCGACGAGCAGGATGCGCAACGCCTTTTGCACCGTCGCGTGTTCGAAATGCCGCAGCAAGATGGCGGCGGCGACATCGATCGAGGCACGTCCGCCGGAACAGGTGATGCGGCGCCGATCGATGACGAACAGGCGATCGGCCACCAGCAGGTCAGCGTTGGCGGATGGAAAGCGTTCGATGAAATCCCAGTAGTGAAACCAACTGACGCAAACGCGGTAATCGTCGAGCACGCCAGCCCGCATCAGCGTGAATACACCTGTGCAAATGCCGACGATCGTCGCGCCCGCGCTCGCGGCGCGGCGAATGAACGCGAGCGTTTCGTCGTCCGCTTGGGGCCCCGAATGCAGCAGTCCGCCTACGACCACGACGTAATCGAACGGCTCCGACTCGTCGAAGGTCTCCCAGGGCGTGATCTGAATGCCGCAACTCGCGCGTACAGGCGCGAACGTTTTGCCGACGACGCTCCACGCGCAGCGCACCGGCTTGCTGAAATCGCTGTCGTCGGCCGAGAGCCGCAGGATGTCGACGAAGCCGGAAAAGGCCGTCAGCGTGAAATTCGGCAGCAGCACGATCCCGAAGCGGATGCGCTCTCGCGCGACGGGAGTAACGAGCGGTGATGGATCGACGGCGTTCATGCGAGTAAAAAAAGGGGCAGCAGCGCGTTGGCGCGAACGGGGCTTGTGTTTTTCCGCCGCCAATCTTCGTCGAAAAGCGCGGGGACGGGCGTTTGGCGACGGCATCCCACAGCGATGCCGTTTTTGTTCTATCGGTGAATTCTACGCTTTGGTGTACTTGCGTCCATAGCTTATTCCACCTTCGAACCCATCGCGAGGCAGCCCCCATGAACGTTAGCGTCTTCGATCTGTTCAAGATCGGCATCGGCCCATCGAGCTCGCACACGGTCGGGCCGATGATCGCAGCCTGTCGATTCGTCTCGCACGTCGAGGACGCAAATCTTCTGGCTTATGTGCGGCGCGTCAAAATCGAGCTTTACGGTTCGCTCGGCGCCACCGGCAAGGGCCACGGGACCGACAAAGCCGTCCTGCTCGGCCTCGAAGGCAATCTTCCCGACTCGATCGATCCCGATGTCATCGAGCCGCGCCTCGCCGCGATTCGTTCCGGCAAGTCGCTCATGCTGATGGGACGCTCGGAGATCCGCTTCGATGAAAAGGAGGATCTCTCGTTTTACCGCAAGCTCATGAGCGGCACGAGCATCGTCCATCCGAACGGCATGCGCTTTCAGGCGTTCGACGAGAACGGGCAACTGCTCGTCGAGAAAGAGTATTACTCGGTCGGCGGCGGTTTCGTGGTGAATCGCGATGGCGATCGCGTCAACGGCGTACGCGCCGGCGCCGAGGTGCCCCATCCGTTCCGAACGGGGGCCGACTTGCTGCGCGCGTGCAACGAAAGCGGCCTGTCGATCGCTCAAGTGGCGTTCGAAAACGAATGCGCCTCGCGCTCGCCCGCCGAAGTGCGGGAAGGGTTGCTGGCAGTCTGGCGCACGATGGCGAGCTGCGTGGAGCGCGGCTGCCGTACCGAGGGCGATCTGCCCGGCCCGATGCGCGTGAAGCGCCGCGCGGCCGAACTCGCCAAGAATTTGCGTGCCCGCTCCGAGGAATCGCTGCGCGATCCCCTGTCGATGCTCGACTGGGTCAACCTGTACGCGATGGCCGTCAACGAAGAGAACGCCGCCGGCGGACGCGTCGTCACGGCACCGACGAACGGCGCGGCCGGCGTTATTCCGGCCGTGCTTCATTACTACGTGAAGTTCGTGCCGGGCGCGAACGACGACGGCATCGTCACCTTCCTGTTGACGGCCGCCGCGATCGGCATCATCTACAAGGAAACCGCCTCGATCTCGGGCGCCGAAGTGGGCTGCCAGGGCGAAGTGGGCGTGGCCTGCTCGATGGCCGCGGCAGCGCTTGCCGCGGTCATGGGCGGCACGCCGTTGCAAGTCGAGAATGCCGCCGAAATCGGCATGGAACACAACCTCGGCATGACGTGCGACCCCGTCGGCGGCTTGGTGCAGATTCCCTGCATCGAGCGCAATGCCATGGGCGCGATCAAGGCGCTGAACGCGTCGCGGATGGCGCTCAAAGGCGACGGCCAACACTATGTCTCGCTCGATTCCGTCATCAAGACGATGCGCGAAACGGGCGCCGACATGAAGACCAAATACAAGGAGACGTCCCGCGGCGGTTTGGCCGTGAACGTCATTGAGTGCTAATCGACCCATCGGGACCACCGCTATGAGCCGCTTTTCGATATTCAGTTTGGTACGCAACGGATTGTCGTACCACGAGAACTGGGAGCGCCAGTGGCGCAGCCCCGAACCCAAACGCGAGTACGACGTCGTCATCGTCGGCGGGGGCGGACACGGCCTCGCAACGGCGTACTACTTGGCCAAGGAGCACGGTGTGCGCAACATCGCCGTGCTCGAAAAAGGGTGGATCGGCGGCGGCAATACCGCGCGCAACACGACGATCATCCGCTCGAACTACCTGTGGGACGAATCCGCGGCGCTCTACGAAAAAGCGATGAAGCTTTGGGAAGGGCTTTCGCAAGACGTCAACTACAACGTCATGTTCAGCCAGCGCGGCGTGATGAACCTCGCACATAACCTGCAAGATGTGCGCGACACGATGCGACGCGTCAACGCGAACCGGCTGAACGGCGTCGATGCCGAGTTCCTCACGCCCGAGCAGATCAAGGAAATCGAGCCGACGATCAATCTGAACGCACGCTATCCGGTGCTCGGCGCGTCGTTCCAGCGTCGCGGCGGCGTGGCGCGTCACGATGCGGTGGCCTGGGGCTTCGCGCGCGGTGCCGATTCCCATGGCGTGGACATCATTCAGAACTGCCAAGTCACGGGCATTCGCCGTAACGGCGGCGCCGTCGTCGGCGTGGATACGGTGAAGGGATTCATCAAGGCGAAGAAGGTCGCGGTGGTCGCGGCCGGCAACACCACGACGCTGGCCGACATGGCCGGCGTGCGCCTGCCGATCGAAAGCCACCCGCTGCAAGCGCTCGTATCCGAGCCGATCAAGCCCGTCGTCAATACGGTCGTGATGTCGAACGCGGTGCACGCGTACATCAGCCAATCCGATAAGGGCGACCTCGTGATCGGCGCCGGTATCGATCAATACACGGGCTTCGGCCAGCGCGGCAGCTTCCACGTCATCGAGGGTACGCTCGAGGCCATCGTCGAAATGTTCCCCGTGTTCTCGCGCGTGCGAATGAACCGTCAGTGGGGCAGATCTTCGAACAGACCGGCCCGGGCCAGGGCATCGGCGGCTTCGCCACCCTCGATCCCAGCCTGACCGGAGGAGTCCAGCTGCCTGACGTTC
>JBQCDS010000049.1:0-3044 GCA_051961035.1 Trinickia sp.
GATCGAATCGCCCGAGCTCGCGTTGCTCCACGAGCGCTCGATGAGCCCTTCGTTTTTGCCGGCGATGCCGCCGAACATCGCGTTGATGTAAGGCGTATCGTCGGTCATGCCGCCCGACGTATAGACGTTCGCGATCACGCCCTTGTTGTCCCCCGCGATAATGCCGACGACGCAGCCCCCAGCCGGACAGCTGAAGTTGCCGTAGGGCGGCGGGCTTGGATCCGTATTGCTGTCGGTGAGGCCGACGTTGCGCACCACGCCCGTTTTGCCGATCGTGCCGAACAATCCGATGGGGCCGCTCACGTGGGTCAAATTCTGATAGGAGAGGGAGGCGATCGTATGGCCCATCCCGTCGAACTGACCGGTGAACGGGTTGGCGCTGGTGCCGACGGGCGTATAAACGGCGGTGCCCGTTGTATCGATGGCATCGATGTTCGTCCCGAGCGCATAGTTGCCGCTTAAGTTCGACGCCATCTTCTGCAAATCCGCCAGCGAATTCACGAGCTTGTAGGCCGTCAATTGAGTCACGAGACCACTGTAGGCCGCGGGCACCCACGCGGTGTTGCGAAGCAGAGTGCCCGCAACATAGTGCCCATTCATGTCGTAGAACGCACTGACCAATCCTGTGCTGCGCGACCAGTCGATCTTCCCGCCGTTGAGCACGCTGCCGCCGTTGTCGATCGCCGTCGCGTCGGCGTGCAAGATCAGATTCCCCTTGCCGGAATTGGCGATGCTGACGCCGCTGCCGATACGGATGGTGTGATAGGCGCCCAGCGTGAGCGAAGCACCGCCGATCCATCCGATATTGGCGGCGACATTGATATTGCCCGACGCATTGGCGCCCGTGGTTTGGAGATTGATCGACGTTCCCGAATCGAGGGAGTGCGCGAACGCATGCGCGGCGACGCTATCGATCGTGAAAGCGGGCGCGGCGATATTCCATGAGCCGGCCGACACAACCAAACCGACGCCCGGCATCAACCGCCTGCCTACGTTCGTGTCTACGGTGCCGCCGCTGCCATTCGCGTTAGATGCGGCAACGTGGCCCGCGAGCACCACGGTGCCCTTGTCGGCGACGAGCCAGACATGACCGTCGCGCGTGGCGGTGCCCGTCGCACGCAGTGCTTCATGGTTGCCCGCCAGCGCGAAGATGTTACCGTCCGCAGCTTGCAGGCTGATTTGCGCGGCACGGATCGCGCCACTGTTCATGACCATCCCGCCGCTGCCCGTCTGCACGAAGATTTGCCGGCTATCGGAAGAATCTTGCAACAAGATCCTCTGGCCCACCGCGAGTTCGGCCGTGCCCTTGGGCGCGCTGACGGTGCCGAAGTTACCAACCGCATTTTTGGCGATCAAAAACACATCGCCATTGCTCGAGCCGATCTTGCCGAGATTGATAACCGCTGCATCGGAATTGCCCGAGAAGGTAAGCGGGCCAGCGGCCATGAAAGCCGCGTTGCTGGTCTCGAGCGTGGATGCGACGAAACGGCCGCCGGTGGAGATGGTGCCGGTCGGTCCGACGACGATGCCTTGAGGGTTGATGAGGTACACGCTGCCGGTGGCGGTGAGCGCGCCCAAAATCGACGTTGGATTCAGACCCGTGACGCGGTTCAGCGTCGCGCCTTGGCCGTTGTTGAACCTGACGCTATTACCGCTGCCGATCGAGAAACCGTTCCAGTCGATCACGCCTCGGCCGGACCTTTGATTGATCGTCAATGAAGTGCCGGTGCCGCAGATCGAACCCTGCCCGGCGACGAACTGACCGCCGCTCGGCAAAGGCCCCGCCGCATAGGCGGGAAGTGTCAGCGCGAGCGCGAGGGCCATCGGCGGGAGGACCGGTACGGTCCTGGTCTGTCGAAAGGCCGGATAGTGTTTCCGTGAGGTGCGGTGTTTCACAGCCATCTCCTATCATTAACGCACGCGACGCTTGCATGTTGAATTAAGCGAAATCGGAACGCGGCGCGAAAATAAAGGATAAATCGGCCATCAGGGCGGCGCTTTCGGACGAATTCTTAAAGCGCGTCCGTTTGTAAATCTATGAAAAAAGGTTGGCCGCCGGCTTTTTGCCGGTGCCTCTTTTTTTCTTAATGCCCCGGTTCGAATTCGATGGAGACAGACGGATCGGTTTATTTGCGTTTATCCGTTCAGTCCCTCGAACGCTAGCACGTTCCGATCCTGGGGCGCGTTTTAATAGGTGCTGCCGTAAGCTGTTTGTTCAGTTCAACTGCTGATGCTCGTAACCGATCGCAGCGCGGGCGCGGCACGACGATCGCCCGAACCCGATGCATTCGCCCCCGCGCGCGCGGGCGCGCCGTTCGCCACGTAGTAAGGCACCGCTTCACGCGGTAGTGGCGCACGCCCCCGAATGCGATCGGCGATCTTCTCCGCGATCATGATCGTCGGCGCATTCAGATTGCCCGTTGTGATGAGCGGCATGATCGACGCATCCACTACACGTAGGCCATCGATACCGTGCACGCGCCCTTCGGCGTCGACGACGGAAAGCTCGTCGTAACCCATCGCGCAGGAGCAGGACGGGTGATAGGCCGTCTCCGCATGCGCGCGGACGTACGCATCGAGTTCCGCATCGGATTTCAGCTCCGCGCCGGGACTGAGTTCACGGCCGCGATAGCGATCGAGCGCTTGCTGCGCAATGATTTCGCGCGTGATGCGAATGCCGTCGCGAAACTCGCGCCAATCGAGCGGCTCGGCCATGTAGTTGAACAAGATGCTCGGATGGTCGCGGGGATCGCGCGAGCGAAGTTTGATGCGGCCGCGGCTGGGCGAGCGCATCGATCCCATGTGCGCCTGGAAGCCATGCATGTTGATCGCATTCGAGCCGTTGTAATTGATCGCGATCGGCAAGAAGTGATATTGAATGTTCGGCCACGGATCGTCGTCGCGCGTCCGAATGAAGCCGCCGGCTTCGAATTGATTGCTCGCGCCGATACCCGTGCCGTTCAAAAGCCATTCCAAGCCGATCGCTGGCTGGTTGTACCACTTCAGCGCGGGATAGAGCGAAACCGGCTCCTTGCACGCGTACT
>JBQCDS010000050.1:0-10724 GCA_051961035.1 Trinickia sp.
AAAAGAGCTTACGCCAATGCGCCGACGCTTTCTTTCAACGCATCCTCGAGCACGCCGAGCGCCTCATCGAACACGGCGGTTTCAATGGTGAGCGGAAACAGGAAGCGAATCACGTTGCCGTAGGTGCCGCATGCGAGCAGCAGCAGGCCGCGTTCGAGCGCGCGCGCCTGTACCCGCTTGACGAACGCCTGATCCGGCTCGCGCGAGCCCGGTTCGAGAAACTCGGCTGCCACCATCGCGCCCGGGCCGCGCACGTCGGCGAGCTGCGGGACATCGCTGCGCATCGCTTCCAGACGCGCCTTGAGTTTGTCGCCGAGCAGCACGGCGCGATCGCACAGACGTTCCTCGTCGATGACATCGAGTACCGCGTGCGCCGAGGCCAAGGCGAGCGGGTTGCCCGCATAGGTGCCGCCGAGCCCGCCAGGGGCGGCAGCGTCCATCAAATCGGCCCGGCCGACGACACCCGACAGCGGCATGCCGCCCGCCAAGCTCTTGGCCATCGTGATCAGATCGGCTTCGCTATCGTAGTGCTCCATGGCAAAGAGCTTGCCGGTGCGGGCGAACCCGGTCTGCACTTCGTCGGCGATGAGGAGGATGCCGTGTTCGTCGCAGATGCGGCGCAGGCCGCGCACGAACTCGGGCGGGGCGACGTTGAAGCCGCCTTCGCCTTGCACCGGCTCGAAGATGATCGCGGCGACGCGGGCCGGCTCGATGTCCGCTTTCAACAGGCTTTCCAACGCCTTGAGCGAATCGGCTGGCGTAATGCCGTGCAGGCGATTGGGGAAAGGCGCGTGATACACATCCGACGGGAACGGCCCGAAGCCGGCCTTGTAGGGCGCCACTTTCCCGGTCAGTGCCATGCCCATCAGCGTGCGCCCGTGAAAGCCGCCGGCGAAGGCGATGACGCCTGGGCGGCCCGTCGCGACACGGGCGATCTTGATCGCGTTTTCGACCGCTTCCGCCCCGGTCGTGAAGAAGGCTGTTTTCTTCGGACGCGTGCCGGGCGCGCGGGCGTTGATTTTCTCGGCCAGCTCCACGTAGGACGCATACGGCACCACCTGATAGGCGGTATGCGTGAAGCGCTCCAATTGATCTTGGATGGCGGCGACGATGCGCGGATGGCGATGGCCCGTGTTCAAGACGGCGATACCGGCGGCGAAATCGATGAATCGACGGCCTTCGACGTCCCACAGCTCGGCGTTTTCGGCGCGTGCCGCATAAAAGTCGCACATCACGCCGACGCCGCGCGGCGTGGCGGCATCCTTGCGGGCTTGCAGTTCGGAATTGTTCACGCTCATCTCCTTGTCTCGCCGAATCAGGGGGTGCCGGGGCCGGCACGCGTTCGAGCCGACGCTGTACGGCGACTATAACGAGCTTTGGTTCTTAGCCTCAGAGCCATTTTGGAGCAGACGATGGAGCCACTACGCGCGTAGCCGGCGCCTTTATGCTCGTGTCGCGCGCCGACGCGCTCGTGCATCCCGCTTGCTCAAAGGAACTCGCGGCAGGTTGCGGCGCGATCGCGGCTTGGGTGGGGGAATGCCTTGACTGTCGCCGTGCCATCGACGAGCGCATAATCGCCGCAGGTGGCCGAGCCCCCTTGGACCGTCGAGCATCGTCACCCGCCTGCGGAGGCACCATGCTAAAGAACAACGAAGAAGCCGTCGCTCATCTGCTCTCGGACGTCGTCGAATATGCACGAGGACGATGGCCGCAGCCCGAGTTCGAACCGATCGAATCGTTTCTGCGCTTTTACTACGAGCTCGTCGACGCGCAAGATTTGCAAAGCCGCAGCATCGCCGATCTGTACGGCGCGGCGATGGCGCATTGGCAGACGGCGCAACGGTTCGTCTCCGGTGCCGCCGCGCTGCGGGTGTACAACCCCGTGCTCGACGAACACGGCTGGCACTCCGATCACACCGTGATCGAAATCGTCAACGACGACATGCCCTTCCTGGTCGATTCGGTGACGATGGAGGTGAACCGCTGCGGGCTCACGCTGCATTCGGCGATCCACCCCGTCTACCGAGTTTGGCGCGACCAGCAAGGCGCGATCGCGCGCATCGAGCCGGGCGGCGTGGCGAGCGACGAAGACGATACGACGAGCCGCTCGCATCTCGAGTCGTTCATCCACTTCGAAATCGATCGCTGTAGCGAAGCGGCCAAACTGGCCGAGCTGCGCGCGAATATCGCGCGCGTGCTCGGCGACGTGCGTGCAGCCGTCGAGGATTGGTCGAAGATGCAAGCCGTCGCGAAAGAGACGATCGACGCCTTGGCGTCGCGCGAGTCGAACGACGAAGCATTCGAGGCCCGTGCGTTTCTCGAATGGATGGTGGCCGACCATTTCACGTTCCTGGGCGTGCGCGACTATGCGCTCGTGAAGCAAGAAAGCCGCTTTGCGCTGCATGGTGTGGAGGGCACCGGCATGGGTATCTTGCGCGAGCGTTTGCGAAGGGAGGATGCGCCCGACTCGACGCCGCTGCCGCGCACCGCGGCCGCGATCATCGACGCGGCCTCGCAGATCTTCCTCACCAAAGCCAACTCGCGCGCGACCGTGCATCGGCCGGGATATCTCGACTACGTCGGCGTCAAGCTTTTCGATTCGTACGGCGAGCTGATAGGCGAGCGCCGGATCCTCGGCTTGTATACGTCGACGGCCTACACGGGCTCCATCAACGATATCCCGATCGTGCGGCGCAAATGCGCGAACATCGTGCGGCGCGCGGGCTTCCTCGCGAAGGGGCATCTGCACAAGTCGCTCGTCACCGTGCTCGAACAATATCCGCGCGACGAGCTGTTTCAATCCAACGAAGACGAGTTGTACGACATCGCGCTCGGCATCTTGCGTTTGCAAGAGCATCAGCGCACGCGCATCTTCGTTCGGCGTGACCGCTTCGAGCGATTCGTCTCGTGCCTGATCTTCGTCGCGCGCGAGAAATACAACACGGATCTTCGGCAACGCATCGCGAAGCTGCTGGCCGACGCGTTCAACGGGACGAGCGTGGAGTTCACCCCGCTGCTTTCGGAGTCGCCGCTCGCGCGCATTCACATCGTCGTGCGTACGAATGCCGGTGCGTTGCCCGAAGTCGACACGCGAGAGCTCGAAGTTCGGCTTGTGCAGGCCACGCGCCGCTGGCAGGACGATCTAGCCGACGCGCTGCTCGAGCGCTTCGGCGAAGAAGAGGGCAATCGTTTGTTGCAACGCTACGGCGATTCGTTCCCGGCCGGTTACCGCGAGGACTACGCGGCTCGCACGGCGGTGCGCGACATCGATCTGATCGAAGCAGCGCAGCGCAGCGAGACGCTGTCGATGAACTTGTATCGGCCCATCGAAGCGGCGCCGCGCGCGTTCCGATTCAAGGTTTTTCGAGCGGGGCAGTCGATCGCGCTCTCGCGCAGTTTGCCGATGCTGGAACATCTCGGCGTGCGTGTCGACGAAGAGCGTCCCTACTTGATCGAGCCGGCCGGTTCGATCCCTGCGTGGGTGCATGACTTCGGGCTGGAGCTGACGGACGACGTCGAGTTCGACATCGAGCGCGTGAAGGCCTTGTTCGAGGAAGCGTTCGCGCGCGTGTGGGCCGGCGAAGTTGAGAACGACGACTTCAACCGCTTAGTGTTGCGCGCGCAACTTTCGGCGAGGGAGGTGTCGATTCTTCGCGCCTATGCGAAGTATTTGCGGCAGGTGGGCTCGACGTTCAGCGATGCCTACATCGAACGCGCGGTGACGGGCAATCCGGCGCTCGCTCGCGGGCTCGTCGATCTGTTCCTCGCGCGCTTGGATCCGGCGCTCGGGCCCGCGCGCGCCACGCGTACCGATGCGCTGTTGCAAGGCATCGAGGCCGCGCTCGACCAAGTGCCGAACCTCGACGAAGACCGCATCTTGCGGCAGTTTCTGGGCGTCATCAATGCGACGATACGCACGAACTATTTTCGTCTCGACGCGCACGGCATGCCGCTGCCGTACCTCTCGTTCAAGCTCGATCCGTCTCGCGTTCCGGGGCTACCCGAGCCGAAGCCGATGTTTGAGATCTGGGTGTATTCCCCGCGCGTCGAGGGCGTGCATCTGCGAGGCGGGCGCGTCGCGCGCGGCGGCTTGCGTTGGTCGGATCGGCGCGAGGATTTCCGCACCGAGGTGCTCGGGCTCATGAAGGCGCAGATGGTCAAGAATACGGTCATCGTGCCCGTGGGCTCGAAGGGCGGCTTCGTCGTCAAGAATCCGCCGGCGGGCGGGGATCGCGAATCGATGATGCGCGAAGGCATCGCCTGCTATCAGACGTTCCTGCGCGGCTTGCTCGACGTGACCGACAACCGTCAAGGCGGCGCGATCGTCGGGCCGCCCGATGTCGTGCGCCACGATAGCGACGATCCTTACCTGGTCGTCGCGGCCGACAAGGGCACGGCCACGTTTTCCGATTACGCGAACGCGACCGCGCGCCAATACGGTTTTTGGCTCGACGATGCCTTCGCCTCGGGCGGTTCGGTAGGCTACGACCACAAAAAGATGGGGATCACGGCGCGCGGTGCGTGGGAATCGGTCAAGCGCCACTTCCGCCAGATGGGCGTCGATACGCAAACAACCGACTTCACGGTCGTCGGCATCGGCGACATGTCGGGCGACGTATTCGGCAACGGTATGCTGCTTTCGCACCATATCAGGCTGCTGGCCGCGTTCGATCACCGGCACATCTTTCTCGATCCGAATCCCGATCCGGAAGCGAGCTTCGCGGAACGCGAGCGGCTGTTCGCGCTCGAGCGCTCGAGCTGGGCCGATTACGATTCGACGAAGATTTCGTCGGGTGGCGGCATCTTCCCGCGCACGGCGAAGGCGATCCCGATCTCGCCCGCCGTCCAGGCCGTGCTGGGCATCACGGCAACGTCGCTCGCGCCGAACGAACTCATTCGCTCCATCTTGCTCGCGCCTGTCGATCTGCTCTACAACGGCGGCATCGGCACCTATGTGAAAGCGACGCGCGAAACGCATGCGCAGGCCGGCGACCGCGCCAACGACGGCGTGCGCGTGAACGGCGCGCAACTGCGCGCGAAGGTGGTGGCCGAAGGCGGCAATCTCGGTCTTACGCAGCTCGGCCGCATCGAATATGCGCAAAGGGGCGGGCGCATCAACACGGACGCGATCGACAATTCGGCCGGCGTCGATTGTTCCGATCACGAAGTGAACATCAAGATTTTGCTCGGACTTGTGGTGGCCGACGGCGAGATGACGGAAAAGCAGCGCAACGTATTGCTCGCGGAAATGACGGACGAAGTGGGGCTGCTCGTGCTGCGCGACAACTACCAGCAGACGCAAGCACTCGCCATCGCCGGCCGCTATGCGAGCGATTTGCTCGAATCGGAAGTGCGGCTCATGCGTTCGCTCGAACGCGCTGGCCGTCTGAACCGCGCGATCGAGTTTCTGCCGAACGACGAGGACGTCGCCGAGCGGCTGTCGGCCAAAGCGGGGCTGACCTCCCCCGAGCGCGCCGTGCTGCTGGCATACAGCAAGATGTGGCTCTACGACGAGCTGCTCGATTCCGATCTGCCCGAGGACCCGCTCGTCGCCGACATGTTGCGCGAGTATTTCCCGAATCCGTTGCGCACGCGCTTCGCCGATGCTGCGTCACGGCATCCGCTCAAACGCGAGATCCTCGCGACGCACGTGGCCAATGCGCTCGTCAACCGGGTGGGCTGCGCGTTCGTGCACCGGCTGCAAGAGGAGACGGATGCCAAGGCGAGCGACATCGTGCGCGCCTGTATGATGGCGCGCGATGTCTTCGACATCGACGACATATGGCAGCGAATCGATGCGCTCGACAATCGTGTGGCCGACGACGTGCAGGCACGCATGTTCGTCGACGTCGCGCGCCTCATGGAACGCGCGGCGCTGTGGTTCCTGCGACAATTGCAGGGCGAGCCGAGCGCGCGCGACGGGTCGAGCGTGAATGCACTGATCGAACGCTGCCGCGAAGCGGCGGCGCGGCTGGCTCCGCGCTTGTCGACCTTGCTGCCTAGCGCCGAGCTCGAAGCGCTCGACGAACGACGCGGCACGCTCGAGCAGGCGGGCGTGGACAGCGAGCTGGCGGGGCGCGTCGCGAGCGGCGGGATTTCGGTGGCCGTGCTCGATGTGGCCGAAGTCGCATCGAACGTCGCGCGGCCGCTCGAACTGGTCGCGGGTGTCTACTTCGCGCTCGGGACCGTGCTCGATTATGGCTTCATCGGCGAGCGCGCGAATGCGTTGCCGACGCACACGCATTGGGACATGCTCGCACGCGCCGCCGCGCTGGCCGAACTCGCGCGGCTCAAACGGGCGCTGACGGTCAGCGCGCTCGCGCACGCGCCCGAACGGGCGACGGCGGAGACGATCGCCGCCGCTTGGCGCGAGCAGCGCGCGCCGCAGCTCGCGCGCTTCGAGCAGTTGATTGCCGAGCAACGCGCGTCGGGCGGGGCAAGCCTGTCGATGCTGCTCGTGCTCGTACGGGAAATGACGGTATTGGAACGGGGTTGAAAAGGAATGAATGAACGAGACGATGCGAACGCGCAGCCGCCGCGCTTGACGAGCCTGTCGCACGGTGGCGGATGCGGTTGCAAGATCGCGCCGGGGGTGTTGTCGGAATTGCTCGCGACGCAAGCGCCGCTCGCATCGGGCACCGCCTTCGCCGATCTGCTCGTCGGCAGGGAAACCGCCGACGATGCGGCCGTCTATCGGCTCAACGACGAACAGGCGATCGTGGCGACGACGGACTTTTTCATGCCGATCGTCGACGATCCGTACGACTTTGGACGGATCGCCGCCACGAATGCGCTTTCCGATCTCTATGCGATGGGCGCGCGGCCGATTCTCGCCCTCGCGCTCGTGGGCATGCCGATCAACGTATTGCCGCGCGAGACGATCGCCGCGATTTTGCGCGGTGGCGAAAGCGTGTGCCATGAAGCCGGCATCCCGGTGGCGGGTGGCCATTCGATCGATTCCGTCGAGCCGATCTACGGCTTGGCGGCGCTGGGCGTGGTGCACCCGGCTCGCGTGAAGCGCAACTCGACCGCGCGCGCCGGAGACATTCTCGTACTCGGCAAGCCGCTGGGCGTCGGGGTGCTGTCGGCGGCACTCAAGAAGAACGAACTCGATCAGGCCGGATATGCGGCAATGATCGAATCGACGACCCGGCTGAACCGGCCGGGCATCGCGTTGGCCGAGATGAACGACGTGCATGCGCTCACGGACGTCACGGGCTTCGGCTTGCTCGGGCACACGTTGGAGCTTGCGCGCGGCGCATCGTGCGGCGTGCGTCTGAATTATCGCGATCTGCCGTGGCTCGAGGGCGTCGAGGCATTGGCCGCGCGCGGCATCGTCACCGGTGCGTCGGCGCGCAACTGGGCCGCGTACGGCGATGACGTCGAACTGGATTCATCGCTGCCCGACGTGGCACGGGCATTGCTCAGCGATCCCCAGACCTCGGGCGGCTTGCTCGTCGCGTGCGCGCCCAGCGCCGTCGACGATGTGCTGGCGTGCTTTCGCGCCGAGGGTTTCGCCCGCGCGAGCGCGATCGGAGAAGTGATCGGCGGGGAGCCGCGTATCGTTGTGGCTTGACGGTCCGTAACGAAGGGCGGCTTGCTTTCGGGAGCGTTCTGCGACAGCGTTTGCGATTGCGCGGGTGAGAACGGAGTCAGACGGGGATGGCGTGTCGCCCGGCTTGTCCGCGGCACGGCTTCCTCCCTGTTGGCGTTTCTTCCTCACTTGTCTATGCGCAAATTTCTGCCTGCCGGCTTATTCAGCCTACTGAGCCTGTCGAGCCTACTGCTGCTTCTGCTTCTATCGTTGTTCGTCGCCTGCGCGCATGCCGCGTCCTCTGCCTCGGCACCCTCGGCGGCGCAGCCTGGCCCCGCCTCCAATCCTTCCAGTGTCGCGCTGACCCCAGATCAAGCTAAGCGCGCGTTGCAAGTGCTCGGCGATCCGCGCTCGCGTTCGCAGATGGAAGACACGCTGCGGGCGATTGCCGCAGCCGGCGCCCTTGCCGCGCCGCCGAGCGGCAGTACCCCTGCGGCAGCATCGGCCGCTGGGGCGTCGGGCGTCTTGTCGGCGATCAAATCGAACGGGCTCGTCTCCCAGGTCTCGCATCAATCCGTTCGTGAGATTCGCCGTATCGGCGCGTCATTGCGCCGCTCCAGTGCCGCGCTGCTCGACGTGCGTTCCGTGAGCGCGTGGTGGGGTTATGAAATCAAGAGCCGCGAGGGACGCGCGCGCCTCGAACAATTGACCTGGACGCTCCTTGCGACGTTCGTTCCGGCGTGGCTGATCGGCGGGTTCTTCAGATGGCTGCTCCGAAAGCGCGTGGCGGCGCTGGCCGTCGGCAAGGCCGAAGGGCAGCAGGAAGCGGAAGCCGGCGCGCGGGCGGATGCCGCGAACGCGCAGGCGGACACCGAAGTGCGTACGCTCAACGCGAACGTACCGGCAACGAGCATCGACGAGCACGCGTTGCGCGCGGCGCGCGAGCAGCGCAATGCGGTTCACGCGGGACAGCATTGGTCGCTGCTGCGGCGCTTGCCCTATGCGCTGCTGCACACGTTGCTCGAAGCGATTCCGCTGGCGGCGTTCATCGGCGTGGCGATCGTATTGATGTCGCTGTTGACCGACGACGGAACCCCTGATGCCGTTATCGTCGAAACCCTGATCGAAATCTACGCCGTCTCGCGCGCGGTCGTGCTCGCGAGCGGCTTTTTGTTCGCCGATGGTGCGGCACGCCTGCGCATGTTGCCGCTCGGCGACGCCTGGGCCGCATTTAGCGAACGCTGGGTATTGCGCTTGGTCGTCGTGCTCGGCATCGGTGTCGCGCTGGCCGAGACGCCGGTGTCGCTCGGGCTGACGGTCGAGGCGCGTCTGGGTATCGAGAAGGCTGTCGCGCTCGTCGGCCACGTGATGATCGCGATTTTGATTCTGCAGATTCGCCGCCCCGTCGCTGCGTGGATCCGCTCGCAATGCGCGCCGTCCTGGCCGTTGCGATTCTTCGCGAATTGGCTGGCCGATGTCTGGGCGGGCGTCGCCGTTTTCTTGGTCATGGCGCTATGGTTCATTTGGGCGCTCGACGTGCGCAACGGTTACCAAGCATTGCTCAAGCACGGCGGATTCTCGCTTTTGATTCTCGTCGGCGCGCGGGTGATCGCCATCGTGTCGTACGGCGTCCTCGGGCGAATCTTCAAGCCGCGTAGCGGCGAGCCGGCGTCGATCGCGCTGCAACGTGCGCAGCGCTATTACCCCTGGCTGCGCCGGTTGGTCACGCTCGCGATCATCGTCGTCGCGGTCAGTCTGATCCTGTCGATATGGGGCTTCCATGTGTGGCGGTTCTTCACGGTCGACTTCGTGGGTCGTCGATTGGTTTCGGCCGGTGTCACGATCGCGGTGGCCGCTTTCATCGCGTTGGCGGTGTGGGAGTCCATCAATGTCGCGATCGAGCGGCGGCTGCATCGCTGGACCGACTCGGGCGATCTCATGCGCGCGGCGCGCTTGCGGACATTGCTGCCGATGCTGCGCACGACGCTCTTTGCCGGCATCGCACTCGTCGTGGGGCTCACCGGCCTTAGCGAGCTCGGCGTCAATATCGGGCCGCTGCTTGCGGGCGCAAGCATCTTCGGTGTCGCGCTTGGCTTCGGCTCGCAAAAGCTCGTTCAGGACTTCATTACCGGCATGTTTTTGCTGATGGAAAACGGGATGCAAGTCGGCGATTGGGTGACGTTGGCGGGCGTGTCGGGCACCGTCGAGTACCTGTCGATCCGCACCGTGCGCTTGCGTGGGGGCGACGGCGCATTGCATACCGTGCCCTTCAGCTCCGTATCGACGGTGACGAACTCGAACCGAGGGATCGGCAACGCGGCGGTCAAGATCAGCATCGCGTACGGGCAAGACATTGAACTCGCCATCCAGACGCTGAACGAAATCGGCGCTCAGTTGCGCGAGGATCCGAAGTTCAAGGACGGCATCATCCAAGACTTCAGTTTCTGGGGTGTCGATCAAGTGGACGGCTCGATGGTGACGCTTTTGGGCCAGCTTCAATGCCGCGATTCGTCGCGCTGGCCGATCCAGCGCGAATTCAATCGACGCATCGCCGAGGTGTTTAGGGAGCGCGGTATTGTCATCGCCAATCCGCTGCGCAACGTGCTCGTGCCGCCGAAGCATCGGGCGAAGGACATCGACGCAGAGGCCAAGGTCGACTCAGCGCAAGCGGCCGCGAGCCAAAAGAACGAACGGGAAAAAGAGGTAGACCGGGACGCGAGCGGAGCACCTTCCGCGGACAAATGACGAGCGCTGGGCGCCACTTTATACTGACGCGCGCAGCACCTTCTTCTGTACCAGCGTCAGCAAGCGGTTCTCTCCGACAATCACGAATCCAAAGGAACGCCCATGCTTACTCGCACCATGTTGTCGATCGGCGCCATCGCGCTGACGGCCTGCGCGGCCACGGCCTCGAACGCGCAAGACAACGACGCCGGCTTCGCCGAACACGGCTCCCACGGCCGGCACGTCAAGGTCATGATCATTTCGATGTTCGGTCCGGAAGGACAGGTCTGGCTAGATCATCTCGGCCCATGGGAGTCGATTCCCGTTGCCGGTTTGTCGCCCGATTATCCGGACGTTCATTGCAACAAGCAGGACATCTGCGTCATGACGACGGGGATGGGACACGCGAACGCCGCGGCGTCCACCATGGCGCTCGCGTTTTCTCCGCGCTTCGATCTGCGTCACA
>JBQCDS010000051.1:0-2730 GCA_051961035.1 Trinickia sp.
TCCATTCGTCTGTCTCCCTTGCATTCCCCCGCTGCGGCGCCGAGTACGGCTAACGAGCGCCCGGTCACCGCCGATGCTCGTTTACCGAACCCAGGCGACGCGGGTCGCCCGCTTCAGGAAACGCCCGGTGACTTCCTAGATGGCTTGCCTGGCCGCGCCTCGATCGATCGCGCACGCCGCCCCATCAGCGGAGCGTTCGGAGAAGGCCGCCCCAAGAGCATGCCGCTATTGGGCAACAGCGCGAGCACGATAAATCTCGCTGTACTGCAGCGCTCGGGTGGGGCTTCGAGCACAAGCTCGGACTCTCCCCGCTCCGACGATGAACCATCGCGCAGTGCATCGCTTCGATCGCTTCGATCGCAACTCGCCGCGAGCGACGGCGCACCGTCGACGGTCGGCTCGACACGGTCATCGATCGATGCGCCTTCGCCCACGCAGTCGCAGGCGAGCGACGGCCCGCTCAGCGATATCGAGGCGCGCAGAGACTTGCCGTCGCCGTCGATACGGCGCGCATCGCTCCCCGAGTACATGGGCATGCAAGCCGTGCGTCATCTGATTCCCGTGGGGGCACCGGCCATACTCGGTCAAGGCGTCGTGGCGTACTACATGGGCAAGCTCTTCGACGCTAACCAGGACGCCGCGCTCGGGGTGCAGCTCGGTTTGACGGCGGTGTCCGTTATCCATCAAATTGCATCGAGACACCATACCGAATCGAACCCCGATCTCGCGACGCGTGCGTTTCTCGGGGCATCGGACGATTCGCACAGCGACACGCCGCGCAAGGTCTGGCAGGAAGTTCAACGCATGGGGGCGTTGGCTTGCGAACTCGGCGCCGTAACCGCAACGCTCCTTGCACGCGAGCGCCCCGCGCTCGCGCCGCTCGCGTCCCAGCTAGCGATGGCGCAGGCCAATGCGCATGTCTTTCCCCCATTGCGCGAATTTCTGAGCCCGATCATCAACACGGGACATGTCGGTCATCCGGATGCGCCCTTGCCTGAAAACGGCAAGCATTTGCGCCCCGTCGATATCGGCTGGAAGGCATCTGTCGCGTACGGCGCGTTGGTCTTTATCGCCGAATTCGTCGCGCAAGTCGTGACATGGATAGCGCTGGATGGGCGCGCCGCGTCCGCCACCCCGTTGCGATCGTCCGTCGCGGCCGGCGCGGCTCACGGTGCCCAGACGCTTCTCTCGTCGGCAACCGAGGACACGATCAGCGACACGGCCAAGGAAAGGAAGCTTCGACTCGTCGATCGGCGGCACGCACGCACGATTCGCCTAAGTTCGCACAATCCCTTCACGCGCGAGCAACTCGGGCGACAGCATGAGCGCGTCGATATGCGCAAATTCAATGTCTTGGTACCGACCATGCTCGCCGTGACGGCGCTCTATTTCATGGAGCCCTTGCTGGACGACAAATGGACGCGCCTCGTTGCCGCGGCGGTCGTCAATGCGCTGAGCAAAGGCACGCTACTCGGGGCCGATCTGCGGTTCACGGTGCTCAGCTATCAAATGAACGACGCGCTGCGCCATCACCATGGCGCCAGCGTGCCTAGAGAAGGAAGGTAACAAAGCATCAAAAAACGATGAAAAGCTCGGCTCGAAATGAAAAGATGCAGCCGTCGTGCAAAGCGTTCCGGCGCGAACCGTCCGCGCAACGCGGCATCACTGAGAGGAGCTCCTTATGTTTTCGGCCATCTATTTCGCTGTCGCGTCAACGCTATCATCCAGTGACTTGGCGGAGCCCATCGCGCTTAAGATCCATGCCGGCCGATGGCTGGAAGCGGCCAACGCCGTCGCACGGTTGACCGACACCGATATCGAGGCGAAACCGGATGCCGGCCTGATCGCGCTTCACGGCGATCTCATGCTGATGACCGGGCGGCTCGAGGATGCCGAGTCTTCCTACCGGCGCGCGCAGCGAACGCTGGCCGGATCGCGCGATGCGCTTCGGATCGCATCCTGCCGCAACACCGGGTGGCAAGCCTTTTTCCGCGATCAATTCAGCGTTGCGCTCAATTGCTTCAAGCGTGTCACGCAAGAAGCCGGGGCGACGCAGCAGCAACGGATGGAGAGTCTGCTCGGCATTACGCTCGTCCTCCATCACTTGAGCTGCACGCAGTCATCGTGGGAAACGCTGGTTGAGCTCGGCGACCTCGCCTCCGAGAGCGACGATGTGCGATGGTGCGCGATGGTCGACACGCTGCGCTGCGATCTGTTCACGCAGTACTCCGTCCGTCACGCCGATTCCCTGACCGATCACGTCTACTGGCGTTCGGAAGCCATCGACTTTCTGCCTCGCGAATTGCTCAACTCCGAAGCGATGCCGGCCTCGCGCGACCGTTGCGCGCGCATCCCGGTGCTGGCCGGCCGCATGGACTATCTCGTGAAACTGCGTGCGCTGGCCGCGGGCAAGATTCACCTGATCGACAACGCGGACCCGCACCTGCAATGGGTGCGGCAAAGCGGGCTTGCCGATTACCGCCGCAGAGTGCACCTCGAGATCGCGCTCGCCGCGCTTGCGGCGTCGTCGCCCAATGTCGCCGAATCGATGCTGGCGCAATGCGAGGGGCAAGGCCTGCAATATCATCAACACGCACGCTGGTACCTCGACTATCAATACTGCCTTGCAAAGATTCGTCAGCAACAAGGGCGGATTCAAGAGTTCTCGCAACTTTATGGGCGCTATGTTTTCGCGGCGATGAGGCACGTTCGAGCGGATGCGGCGGTGAT
>JBQCDS010000052.1:0-2106 GCA_051961035.1 Trinickia sp.
TGACCTTCGCGAACGCGATCGCCGAGTGCGAAGGCCGGTTCGAATACGCCCGCAAGCGGCGAGTACACATAGTGGCGTGCGCCCTGCACGCGCAGAAAGCGCGTCTCGCCCGCGGGCGATGGATGGGCTTCGGGCGTCACGCCGAGTCGGTGCAGGATGCGGCAAAGGCCGCTCTCGACGATCGCGAGATTGGCTGCGTCGCACCCAGCATGGCCACCGAATTCGCCGCACAGAAAGAACTTTCCGTGCCGCTGCGCCGCCGCCGCGAAAGTGCGATCTTCGCCGAGCAGATCCATGATCATTGCGTTCGGTGCGCCGAACGCGCGCACGAGGTCAAGATAGCGTTCACGCCGCTCGCCCTCGGCGGGCGGCGACGCGAGAAGCGTGGGAGCATGTTCGAACGATGCGCCACCGGCGTGCAAATCGATGACGATATCGGCGCGCGGAAGCAACTCCGTTTCGACGTAATGCGCGATCATCTCGGTCGGCTGCCCATTGCGCGCGCCGGGAAAAAGCCGATTCAGATTGCCGCGGTCGATCGGGGATGTGCGCGATCCGTTGATGAAGGCCGGAAAATTCAGCGCGGGGATCACGACGATGCGTCCGCGTATCGTCATCGACGGCAGCCGCTGCAATAGCTTGATCAGTGCGACGGGGCCTTCGTATTCGTCGCCATGATTGCCGCCCGTGAGTAGAACCGTCGGGCCTGTCCCCGCGCCGGCGTTGAGTACGCCGAGCGGGATGGGAATGTGCCCGTAAGCCGAGCGGTCGTGCGACCAGGGCAGCCTGAGCGTGCCGGTTTGGAAACCCGTGCGCTCGAAATCGATGTCGGTGGCGATAAGCGATGGAAGATTGGACATGGTGCGATCGGTAAGCAACGAGGCGGCGCCCCGATGTCCTTACTATCGGCGACGATAAAGCGCCTGACCAATGCCGTTTTCTGCTGCTGGTGATGCCTTGAAGGCATCGGCAACGACGCTTTTGTCCATCGACGTGCCACGGCCACGCGTCGTCGCCTACCGTAGCTGATCGACGAATCGATCCAGCGCCGCGTTTGCACCGCTTGCGGCGTAGCAGAATTTGAGTGGCAACGGCACCGACAAATCTTTCAGATCGACGAAGCGCACGCGTGCCGGGGGACGGTCGCGATTCGCGGCGTTCACGATCGCCGCCCCCATGCCCGCGGACACGAGCGAAAGGATAGCCGTTTCGGTGCTGGCCTCTTGTCGGATGTCGAGCGTGAGGCCCCGTTCGGCGCAGGCGGACAGGAGCCGGTCGTAGTACGCCGGGTAGACGCGCCGAGGAAAGGCGATAAATGGGGTGTCCCGGAGGTCCGTCGCCGAAACGGCCCCCGCCTTGCCGAGCGGCCATGCTTCGGGCACGGCCAGCAGAACATTTTGTTCGAGCACGGGCACGCTCGCGATGCCTTCCGGGAGCACGCCGACCCGATAGCAGAACCCGCCGTCGAGCCGTCCCGCCGCAATCGCCTCGAGTTGCTCTGGCGTATTCATCGGCTGCAGTTCGAGCGCCACTTGCGGCACTGCCTGTTCGAATTCGCGCAACGCGCTGGAGACGATACCGCTCCATGCAGCGTTTTCGACGAAACCGACACGCAAACGACCGCGCAAACCGGAAGCGATGTGGCGGGCGAGGCGATTGGCGGCATCGACGCGGGACAAAATGTCTCGCGCTTCGCGCAGGTAGGCCTCGCCCGCAGCCGTGAGTATCAGCCCGCGTGGCGTGCGTTCGAACAGCGCCGCGCCGATGGTATGTTCGAGGTCCTGGATTTGCCGGGATATCGCCGGCTGCGTCACGTGCAGTTGTTCGGAAGCCGAGCGCACACTGCGCAATTCGGCGACAGCGATGAAATAGCGAAGATGTCGGAGTTCCATGGCGATATGCGACCAGGACATTGGAGCGCCATCGTAAACCAACGCATGCGTTGAAGGGTTGCCCGCTCCCAAGCCGCCGCCGCATTCCCCAAACTCTTATATAAGATATAAGATGTTTCACACCACCACGCATTGGGATCAAAATCCCGTCCTGAGCGCTGCGCCGGAACAGCCCCGGTGCCCTTGAAAGCCCTCCCCGAAACGCATACCAGCA
>JBQCDS010000053.1:0-12604 GCA_051961035.1 Trinickia sp.
GGGCATCCATGAACGCTACACCGCGTTGAAGACACGGCTCGATGCGCTTGGCGCAACGGCCGATTTGCCGCCGACCGACTCGCTCGAGGCGGCAGTCGCGAGCGATCCCGCCAATCTGGAGGCACGCTTCGACTTGGCGAACGCTTTAATTGCGCGGCGCGCCTACGAGCCAGCGCTCGAGCATCTGCTCGAGATCGTCAAACGCGATCGGTCGTTCCGCGACGACATCGGCCGCAAAACGATGCTCTCCGTCTTCGATTTGGCGGCGAACCGCCCGGAACTTGTTTCGGAATGGCGGCGCCGGCTGAGCGCTACCCTGCACTGACCTCACGCGCGCGCATCGGCGCGCAGCGGCACACGCGGTGCGCCCGCCCACAAGCCGTTGCCCACCCGACGGCTTTATACGGCTTCATCTACCCCACTCAACCCGCCGCCTTCGCCAGTGCCCGCAGCACGTGCGCGGCGGCGGCAAAGCCAAAGCTCGCCGTCACGCACACGCTCGAGCCGAAGCCCGCGCAATTGAGCCCGACCGGCCCGGCATGGCCGGGCGCCGTATCCACGTGTTGGGCGACATCGTCCATATCGCAGACGGCCGCTTCCGGATAGATGAGCGGTTCGTCCGAATAAACGGCGCTCACTGTGAATTTCGCTTTGGGCCCGCGCGGAAAGCCATGCTGCTTACGCAATTGCGCGCGCACCTTCGAGAGCAGCGGATCTTGGATCGTCAGCGCCAGATCTTCGATGCGGATACGCGTGGGATCGAGCTGCCCGCCCGCTCCGCCCACCGTGACGAGCGGCTGCGCTTGCTTCACGCACCAGGCGATCAGGGCGGTTTTCGTGCGCACGCTGTCGATCGCATCGACGACATAATCGAAGCCGCCGCCGAGCAGCGCGTCAAAATTCTCCGGATCGACGAAATCCTCCACGCGGCGCACCTCGCACGCGCGATCGATCAGCGCGATGCGCTCGGCCATCGCATCGACTTTGGGCTTGCCGTAGTTGCCGTCGAGCGCGTGTATCTGCCGGTTGGTGTTGCTTTCAGCTACGTTGTCGAGATCGATCAGCGTCAGCGTGCCGATGGCGCTGCGCGCCAGCGCTTCCGCCACCCACGAGCCCACGCCGCCGATCCCGATCACGGCCACATGCGCACGCTCGAACGCGGCGAGCGCGGCGGGGCCGTAAAGGCGGGCGATGCCGCCGAACCGGCGCGAGCGGTCCGCCTGCTCCATGTCGACCGAGCTGGGCGCGGGAGTAAGATCGAGGTGAGTCGCGGCGGCGCTGAAGCTGGGCATGATGCGTGTCAATCGGGCGAGCAAGGCCTGTATTGTGCCTCATCGAGCCAAGAGGGGCCGGGGGCGCTCCCTATGCCGGCGCGCTCGTCGGGCCGCTTTGCGGTGTCGCGACACGCGGCAGATTTTTCGCCGGTTGGCTATACTGACCCCGACTGTAGCGGTCGCATAACAATATGACTACTCTCGCCGATCTCCGTAAAGAATACGCACGTGGCTCGCTCGATGAAACGAGCGTCGACGCCAACCCGTTCCGCCAATTCGAGGCCTGGTTCAAGCAGGCCCAAGACGCGCGGCTGCCCGAACCCAACACGATGACACTGGCCACCGTCGACGCGCGCGGTTACCCGTCGGCGCGAATTGTGCTCATCAAAGGGCTCGACGAGCGCGGTTTCGTCTTTTTCACCAACTACGAAAGCCGGAAAGGACGAGACCTCGCGGCCAACCCGCGCGCGAGCCTGCTTTTTTATTGGATCGAGCTCGAGCGCCAAGTACGCATCGAAGGCACGGTCGTGAAAACGAGCGCCGAGGAGAGCGATGCCTATTTCAACTCGCGGCCGCTCGGCTCGCGCATCGGCGCTTGGGCATCGGACCAAAGTAGGCAAATCGAAAGCCGCGCATTGCTCGAGGCACGCGAGAAGTCGTTCGCCGAGCGTTTCGGCGAGCACCCGCCAAGGCCTCCGCACTGGGGTGGCTACCGGCTCGTGCCCGAGACCATAGAATTTTGGCAAGGACGTCCATCGCGGTTGCACGATCGAATTATGTATACACGCCAGAGCGACGATACGTGGCGCCTGTCGCGACTATCGCCCTGACGGCGCGCCCGCAAGCTGCTAGATCGGCGGCAGCGGGCCGATAGGCCGTCCGCGCAAGAACACGTTGTCCGCGGCTCGCACGAGCCTCGGACAGCCGCTTTGCATTTTCAACGTACACGGAGAAAACGCATGTTCTGGGAGAAAAAGCTAGCGCAGTGGGTGGACGACGTGCGCAACAAGAGGAACCTGCCGGCGCGCCTGGTGTTATGGAACGGACAGCAGCTCGATTTCGGCACCTTCTCCGCGCCGCAAGTCACGCTCAGGGTCAATTCGGCGACGGCACTGCCGCTGTTGCTCGAGCCGAGCCTCGACAATCTCGGGGAAGCGTATGTCGAAGGCAAGATCGACATCGAAGGCAAGCTGTCCGACATCATCGCGATCGGTTATTCCCTCGCCCGGAGCACGGTGACCAGCGCCGGCAAACTGGCCCGTGTGCGGCGCTATTTCAATCACACGAAAAGCTCGGACAAAAAGGCGATCCAGTATCACTACGACGTCTCGAACGAGTTCTACCAACTGTGGCTCGACGATAACATGGTTTATTCGTGTGCCTATTTCGAAAACGGCGACGAAGATATCGGCACGGCGCAACTCAAGAAGATCGACCACATCCTGAGAAAAATCCAATTGCAGCCGGGCCAGCGCCTGCTCGACATCGGCTGCGGCTGGGGCGCGCTCGTCTTGCGCGCGGCGAGCAAGTTCGGGGCGCAGTGTGTCGGCGTGACGCTATCGCAGAACCAATTCGATCTCGCCACCGCACGCGTCAAGGCGGCCGGCCTGGCCGACAAGATCGAAATCCGCCTGCAGGACTATCGCGAAATCGAGGGGCAATTCGACCGCATCACCAGCGTGGGGATGTTCGAGCACGTTGGGCGCAAGAACCTACCGATGTACTTCGGCAAGATCCGCGAATTGCTCGCCGAGGACGGCATCGCGATGAACCACGGTATTACGTCCACCGATTACGACAGCGGCGAAACCGCGCTCGGCGGCGGCGAATTCATCGACCGCTATGTGTTCCCCGACGGCGAACTGCCCCATATCAGCCTCGCGCTCGAAGCGATGCAGCGCGGCGGGCTCGAACCCGTCGACATCGAAAGCTTGCGCCGCCATTACGCCCGTACGCTTGAGATCTGGACCGAGAACTTCGAGAAGCACAGCGAGACACTGAAAACGCTCGTCGACGACGAAAAATTCAGAATCTGGCGCGTTTATCTAGCCGGCTGCGCCTATGCGTTCGAAAACGACGACGTCTCGCTGTTCCAAATCGTATGCCGGCGAGCCGGACGCAGCGCTCAAACGTTGCCTTGGTCGCGCCGCTACATGTACGATCGGCCGCTCAGCGCGTGAGCCGCCCGCCCGGGCTCCGCGCGTTGGACACCCTGGGGCCCGGCACCGATGGCAGCAAGCAAAGACGATACGCAGTTCGACCTATTCGGCGAGATGGACGCCGGCTCGCCGCAGCCGGCGTCCGCCGACGAACCCCTCACCGATCGTGCAGATGCGGCTGGCGATAGCCCACCGCCCAAGGGGGGCCGCCGCGCGCGGGCCGTGCTCGCGGCGACGCCTTCCGACGAACTGCTCGAGTGCGCGCGATCGCTGCCGCCGCAGGTGCGGCTCGGCACGTCGTCGTGGTCGTTCCCGGGTTGGGAGGGGATTGTCTACGGCGAGGCTTACAGCGACTCGAAGCTCGCCCGCGATGGCTTGAGCGCCTACGGCGCGCACCCGCTTCTGCGCACCGTCAGCATCGACCGCTCGTTTTACGCGCCGCTTTCGGTCGCCGCCTATTTGCGCTACGCGCAGCAAGTACCCGACGATTTCCGCTTCATCGTCAAGGCGCCGGCTTCCGTGACGGACGCCACGCTCAGGGCCGGGCGCGGCGAGCCGATTGCCGATAACCCGTGCTTTCTCGATGCACGGCTCGCCGCCGACGAATTCGTCACGCCGTGCCTCGAAGGGCTCGGCGCCAAGGCCGGCGCGCTCGTCTTTCAGTTGCCGCCGCTGCCTGAACGCATCCTTGCGGAGCCGGCCGCATTCGTCGAACGACTCGGTGCCTTTTTCGACGCGCTGCCGCCGCTGCCGCCGCTGCCGACATCCGGCGCGCAAGCGAGCGGCGCGGGCGGGCCATGCTACGCATTAGAAATTCGCGATGCTTGCCTGCTGACGCCGCGGCTCATCCGCGTGCTGCGCGAACGCGGCGTGCGCTACTGCGTCGGCCTTCACGCGCGCATGCCCGATCCGCTGCGCCAAGCAGCAGCGCTCGCGCTGCTCGACGGCGACGCCCCATGCGGACCGCTGATCGTGCGCTGGAGCTTGCACGGGGGGTTCAAATACGAGCAAGCGAAAGCCAAGTACGAGCCGTTCGATCGGCTCGTCGATGAAGATCCGTCCACCCGCTCCGCGCTGGCCGAACTGGCCGCGCGGTACGCCATCGCCGGGCAACCGGTGCTGATCGTCGCCAACAACAAGGCCGAGGGCTCGGCCCCGCTCACTTGCGTGAGCCTCGCACGCGAGATCGCGCACGCGTGCGCGCGGCTGCGAGACGAAATGCAGCCGCAAGACGACGGCCAACCGGCATCGGCCTGACCCGCCTCGCACCCGCTGGACGCAATCACCGACACGCGAGAAGCGACACGCGAGAAGCGAGGGCAGGGAGCGCTTATAACTGACCGACTGCCGCACCGAGCCGATCGACGCTACGCCCCCGGGCGCATCCAGCTTGCGAACTTCGCGCGAAACTTCGCGACTTTCGGCGCGACGACGAACGCGCAATACCCTTGCTCGGGGTGCTGCTCAAAATACCGCTGATGGTAGGACTCGGCCGGCCAATAGTTGCCGCCGAGCGGTTCGACTTTCGTGACGATCGGTGCGTCGAAGACACCGTCTCGCTCGAGCTCCTGAATCGACTCGAAGGCGATTTCGCGCTGACGGTCGCTGTCCGTGAAGATGACGGAGCGGTACTGCTCGCCAACGTCATTGCCCTGCCGATTCAGCTGCGTCGGATCGTGAATCGAAAAGAAGATCTTCAAGATCTCGTGATAGCTGATTCGGGTCGGATCGAACTCGACTTTGACGACCTCTGCGTGGCCCGTGCCGCCGTCGCAAACTTGCTCGTACGTCGGCCGTTCGAGCGAGCCGCCCGCGTAGCCCGATTCAACGCTTTTCACGCCCTCGACGTCGAGATAAACGGCTTCGAGACACCAGAAGCACCCGCCGCCCAGTATGGCGGTTTCGGTTGTCTGACTCATGGCTTTCGCTCTCCTTGTTTGTCCGATTTGTCCGCGGTTTCCGGCAATACGTTTTATCGCGCGCATCGCGCTCCGAGAGACAAGCTTAGTGCGTTTTGGCTCAAGATGTGAGCCAACCCGTCTGCCCCGTCGGCCGGCCCGAGCAGACGGCGTGCACGGCAACATCGGCCGATTCCATTAAAATCGCGAGTACCCGCCAACTTACGTCACCGTATCAATTTTGGATTCATTTCTCTCGCCCGCCCGCCTGCATGCGTCGCATGCAGCGCCCCAGCAGTCCACCCGAGCCACGGCCCGATGAAGCGCGCGAGCCCCCCGAACTTCGATGCCGCCGCCTTCCGCCGCGCGCTCGGCCAATTCGCGACGGGCGTGACGGTCATCACGACGCGCGCAAGCTCAGGGCAATTGATCGGCATTACGGCCAGCTCGTTCAACTCCGTGTCGCTCAACCCGCCGCTCGTGCTGTGGAGCTTGGCAACGAAATCGGCGTCGATGCCCGTCTTTCAGACGAACAGCCATTACGTGGTGAACGTGCTGGCCGCTTCGCAGCTCGATCTGTGTCAACGGTTCGCCACGATCAAAGGCGATCGTTTCGCGGGCGTCTCGCATGCGGCCGGCGACACGGGCATGCCCGTGCTCGACGGCGCCCTAGCCTGGTTCGAGTGCCATAACCGCAGCCGCTATGAAGAGGGCGATCACGTGATTTTCGTGGGCGAGGTAGAACGCTGCGGCGTGCACCCGGACGCCACGGACATCGCGCCGCTGATTTTTAACCGCGGCGCGTTTCACGGGGTCAAGCCGCTTTGAGGCGGCGGTGCCATAGCCGGACAGCAGCCAACCGAGAGCCGCACACGGGCGAGCCGGTGCAGCCGCTGCGCTTCAGACCTGCGTCGCATGCGCCGTGTATCGGGTGCTCCGCCCTTTCGGGGGCAATACGAACCGGTTGCCCCTGACGACGGTGACGCGCGCGTCGTCGGGCAGCTTGTCCGCGCCGGAGCGAGCCGTACGAATGCGGAAATCGAGCGAACCGATGGACTCATAGGCGTGCGTGCGTGAGTATGTCCCGCAATCCCATACCAGCGTGCTCGTGCGCGAGACGTCTTTGTAGCCGATGAGCCAGCCCACTTCGATGTCGCGATTGGAGAGGTGAAGGCGAAGCTCCTTGAGAAAGGCGCCCTTGCCTAGCAAGCAGCCCTTGAAGGCCAGCAAGCCGACCTGCCTCAAGCCGCAGGCCGCCAAGAAACCGGCGACCTCCGCACCGTCCCGGATCGCGCCCTGCACGGCTACCCCGCCCGGCAGGCCATGGCTCACCAGGATGATCTTGGTTCCGAGGCTACTGAACCACAGCGAATCGGGAGCGAGTGCGGCGAATCCCAGCGGAACACGCCCAGCCAACGCATGCGTCCTCGGGTAACGGGCGGAAAAGCATCGCGCCGTCGGAATCTCGTATCGCCCGCGCCAAGCGTAGGCCGCGTCTCGAATCACCTTATCGGCGGGGTCCAGCAGAATGATCGCCGCGTCGTTCCATTTCATCTCGCATCTCCGGTCGACTGATTGACCGGCAACGATAGCGATACGTGCGCGCGCAGCGCCGCTGGCGCCGCAGCCTAGGACGAAATTACCCGCCATGGCGCGACTTTGCGAATATTCGACAACGAAGCCTGCGGGGATCGCTCAGCGGGGCACGGCGTCCGACGTCAAGGCGACGGGCACGCCGGAATCCTCTTTCAGCGTCTGCAGGACGATGTTCGAGCGAATATCCATGACGCCTGGCGCCGTATAGAGCTTGGTGAGCACGAACTCGGAGTAATGCTTCAGGTTGTGCGCGAGCACCCGCAGCACGTAGTGGCTTTCGCCGGTCACGACGAAGGCGCCGATCACTTCGGGCCAGGAACGCACCGCTTCGGCGAAGCGCTCGTGCCAATTCTCTTGATCGTTGCGCATCGAAACTTGAACGAAAGCCTCAAGTTCGAAGCCGAGCGCCTCTCGGTTCAAGCACGCCCGATAGCGCTCGATCACCCCCTGCTCTTCAAGCAGCCGCAAACGGCGCAAACACGCCGACGGCGACAGCGAGATCCGATCGGCCAAATCGAGATTGCTGATCCGTCCTTCGTTTTGCAGAACGCTCAGAATGCGGCAATCGGTGGCGTCGAGCGTGATCGCGTTCATTTTTGGCCCCCTTTTTAGATTTCTCTCGAATTATGTTCTAGTCGGCCCTGTTCGTGGAGAGAATTTCGCAAGCACTTTGCGCGGGAAGTTGCCTATCATCGTCCCAAGCTTCCGATCAGTGAGGAAACATGCAGGAGACGATCTGGGACATCTCGCCGCCCATCGAGCCCGGCACCCCCGTGTGGCCCGGCGATACAGCCGTGGGGATAGAACGTGTCTGGCGGATGGAAGCGGGCTCGCCCGTCAACGTCGCGCGGCTCACGTGTTCGCCGCATACGGGCGCGCATGCGGATGCGCCGCTGCACTACGACGCCGACGGCGTCGCGATCGGCCACGTACCGCTTACGCCCTATCTCGGCCAATGCCGTGTCGTGCATTGCATCGGCGCCGCACCGCTCGTGCTGCCCGAGCATCTCGCGCCGTTTGCCGACGCGCTGCCGCCGCGCGTGCTGCTGCGCACCTACGAACGCGCGCCGCTCGCGCATTGGGACGAGACGTTTTGCGCCGTCGCCCCGCAGACGATCGATTTTCTCGCCGCGCGCGGGGTCGTGTTGATCGGAATCGATACGCCTTCGCTCGATCCTCAGCAGTCCAAAACGATGGATGCGCACGCTCGCGTACGCGCGCATCGGATGTCGATTCTCGAAGGGCTCGTCCTCGATGCCGTCGCGCCGGGCGATTATGAACTGATCGCGCTGCCGCTCAGGCTCACGACGCTCGACGCGAGCCCCGTGCGCGCCGTGTTGCGCGCCTGGCCTACTTAGCTGCCTAGGCGTCGAGCGGCTCCAAACGAAGCCTCACCGGTTTATTTCGCCCATCCACTCCTTGCCAATGAATTCATGAAGACTCGTGCCGATGCGATCGCGTTCGACCGCGACGATCCCCTTGCCCCCTTGCGCGACCGGTTCGCGCTGGCCCCGGATGCCATCTATCTCGACGGCAACTCGCTGGGCGTGCCGCCCGTCGCGGCGGCTGCGCGCGCACAAGCCGTGATCGCGCACGAGTGGACGCAGGGCCTCATCCGCAGCTGGAACAGCGCAGGCTGGTTCGCGCTGCCGCGCCGGCTCGGCGACAAGCTCGCGCCGCTCGTCGGCGCGGACCGCGACGAACTCGTCGTGACCGATACGATTTCCGTGAATCTCTTCAAGCTGCTCTCGGCGGCCCTGAAGATGGCGCACGATCGCGATCCAAGCCGCCGCGTGATCGTCTCCGAGCGCGCCAATTTCCCAACCGATCTGTATATCGCGCAAGGCCTCATCGATCAACTCGATCGCGGCTATACATTGCGCCTGGTCGACGATCCCGCGGACCTGCCGCGGGCGATCGGCGAGGACACGGCCGTGGCGATGATTACGCACGTGAACTATCGGACGGGCTACATGCACGACATGGGCGCGCTTACGCAGCTCATTCAGCGTGCGGGTGCGCTCGCGCTATGGGATCTCGCGCACTCGGCCGGCGCCGTGCCCGTCGATCTGAACGGTGTGCATGCCGATTTCGCCGTCGGCTGCACCTACAAGTATCTGAACGGCGGCCCGGGCTCGCCGGCATTCGCGTGGGCGGCCAAGCGCCATCAGGACGCGCTCGCGCAACCGCTGTCGGGCTGGTGGGGACATGCCGCGCCGTTCGCGATGAACCCCGTCTATGCGCCTGGTCGAGGCATCGGCCGCTTCCTATGCGGCACGCAACCGATCGTTTCGATGTCGCTCGTTGAAGCCGGGCTCGATGTCTTTCTCGAAACCGATATGCAGACGATTCGGCGCAAGTCGCTCGCGTTGAGCGACGCGTTCATCCATTTGGTCGAGGCGCGCTGCCCCGACCATCCGCTCACGCTCGTCACGCCGCGTGCGCATACGCAGCGTGGATCGCACGTCAGCCTCGAGCACCCACACGGCTACGCAGTCATGCAAGCGTTGATCGCGCGCGGCGTGATCGGCGATTACCGCGAACCGCGCGTGCTGCGGTTTGGTTTCACGCCGCTCTACACACGCTTCGTCGATGTGTGGGATGCCGTCGAAACGTTGCGCGACGTGCTCGATACCGAAGCGTGGAACGCGCCCGAGTTCGCGGCCCGCCATAGCGTTACCTAAGGAGTTTTAAATGACGACTGGACATATGCGTCTACCGGATGCGCCGGATACAGCCGAGCCCGTGGCCGAGGCTGCCGGAGGCTGCCCGTTCGGGCACGGCGGCGAGGCCACACCGAGCGACGCATCGGCCAAAGCGGCGCCGCATGTGCCGACGACCGATGCCGGTTGGCACGATGCGCAACTCGACTTTTCGAAGTCGATGAGCTATGGCGATTACCTGTCGCTCGGTTCGATCCTGCACGCCCAGCACGCGCTTTCGCCCGATCACAACGAGATGCTGTTCATCATCCAGCATCAAACGAGCGAGCTATGGATGAAGCTGGCGCTCTACGAATTGCGCGCAGCGCTTCGCAACGTACAGCGCGACGCGCTTCCGCCCGCGTTCAAGATGCTTGCCCGCGTCTCGCGGATCATGGAGCAGCTCGTGCAAGCGTGGAGCGTGCTGGCTACGCTGACACCGTCCGAATACACGGCGATGCGCCCGTATCTCGGATCATCGTCGGGCTTTCAGTCGTACCAGTATCGGCAGATCGAATTCGTGCTCGGCAACAAGAACGCACAGATGCTCAAGCCGCACGCGCATCGGCCCGAGGTGTTCGCCGAAGTGAAGGCGACGCTGGAAGCGCCGTCGTTCTATGACGAAGTCGTTCAGTTGCTCGCACGCCGCGGCTTCGCGATCGCACCGGATCGGCTCGCACGCGATTGGACGCAGCCCACCGCCTACGACGCTTCGGTCGAGGCGGCCTGGCTCGAGGTCTATCGCAATCCATCCCAGCATTGGGAGCTCTACGAGATGGCGGAAGAGCTCGTCGATCTCGAAGACGCGTTCCGACAATGGCGGTTCCGGCACGTGACGACAGTGGAGCGGATCATCGGCTACAAGCAAGGCACCGGCGGCACGAGCGGTGCCCCCTATCTGCGCAAAATGCTCGACGTCGTGCTGTTTCCCGAGCTCTGGCACGTGCGGACGGTGCTGTAACGAGGGCCGCGCGGATTCGCGCGGGCGTGCTCTTCAAACGCGGCGCAACGCGATGATATGTTATATCATCGCGTTATTGAACGTTCCCGGAACGAAGCCATGTCAACCGCCTCTTTGAGCGAGCGTCTTTCCCGCGCCGACGCGTACGCGGCCGAGCACGGCCTGGCGCTCACGCAGTTGCGTCGCCAAGTCTATGCATTGGTCGCGGGCGCCGGCAAGCCGATCGGCGCCTATGATTTGCTCGCCGCACTCGAGCCCGAGCGCGGTCGCGTCCCGCCCATGACCGTCTACCGTGCGCTCGACTTCCTCGTCGAGCATGGCTTCGTGCACCGAATCGAATCGCGCAATGCGTTCGTCGCGTGTTGCGAGGTGGGCAAGCCGCACCAAAGCCAATTCCTGATTTGCGAACGCTGCGGCGACACGCTCGAAATCCCGGGCGAGGAACTCGCCGAACGGCTCTCGTCCACACCGCCCGCGCACGGCTTTGAAGTGCATAAACAAGTGGTCGAGTTGAGCGGGCTGTGCGGCGACTGCCAGCATAAGCGCGCCGCGCATACGCATCGGCGATGAAGCCTTTTGCGTCGACATGCCTCTTCGATAATCAGGAGAAACGAATGACATCGATCGACCGCGCGGGCCGTCTGGCAAAGCGCGCTCACCGATCGGCGCGGCGCTTTGGCCTCGCGCTCGCCGCGCTTGCGCTCAGCGGTGCGGCGCTTGCAAAAAGCGCCCCGATTCCCGTCGTCGCGGCTGAGAATTTCTATGGGGATGTCGTCAAGCAAGTGGGCGGCGCTCGCGTCGCCGTCACGAGCATTCTCAGCAATCCCGATCAAGATCCGCACTTGTTCGAAGCGAGTCCGAAAACCGCGCGCGACTTGCATCGCGCCGCACTCGTCGTCTACAACGGCGCCGATTACGACCCGTGGATGGACAAGCTGCTCGCCGCTTCGAACAACGACAAGCGCGTCGTGATCGTGGCGGCTGACCTCGTCGGCAAAAAGCCCGGCGACAATCCGCATCTCTGGTACGACCCACGGACGATGCCCGCCGTCGCCAAGCAAATCGCGGCCGCGCTCGATCGCGCCGATGCCGCGCACCAGGCCGAATACGACGCGAACCTAGCGAAGTTTCTGGCCTCGCTCGCGCCGATCGACGACAAGTTGAAGACGCTGGAAGCGAAATACCGGGGCGTCGCGGTCACGGCCACCGAGCCTGTCGCGGGCTATCTATGCGACGCCATCGGCCTAACCATGCGCAACGCGCGCTTTCAGTTGTCCGTCATGAACGATACGGAGCCCGCTGCCTCCGATATCGCCGCCTTCGAGCAGGACTTGCGCGGCCAGCGGGTCCGGGCCTTGATCTACAACGCGCAGGCCGTGAGCAAATTGACCGAGCGCATGCTCTCGCTTGCAAAGCGCTCGCGAGTGCCGACCGTCAGCGTGACCGAAACCGAGCCGGCCGGCAAAAATTATCAGGAGTGGATGAGCACGCAAGTCGACGCGCTCGCACAAGCGCTCGGAGAGCAATCACGATGAACGACGATAGCGAGCGCAGCGTCTCTTCGCCGGCCGTCGCGCCGGGCCGCCACGCGCATCCGCGCCGCGCGGCGCTTGAACTCGAGCGGGTGTCGCTCGAATTGGCCGGGCGGACGATCCTAAGCGACGTCAGCCTCGCGATCGACGAAGGGGAGTTCGTCGGCGTACTCGGACCGAACGGCGCCGGCAAGACAACGATGATGCGCGCCGTGCTGGGCCTCGTACCCGTCGCCAGCGGCGCGATACGCGTGGGCGGCCAGGCCGTCGCGCGCGGTAATGCGGCGATCGGCTACATGCCGCAAACGCGCAGCGCGCTCGCGAGCCGGCGCGTCTTTGGACGCGTTTTCGTCGCGATGGCCGCCGACGGACACCGATGGGGCTTGCCGATCGCGAACGCCGCTACCCGGGACGATGTCGAGCGCGTGCTCGAACTCGTGGGCGCCGGCGCGCTCGCCGCGCGGCCGCTGTCGGAACTCTCG
>JBQCDS010000054.1:0-3555 GCA_051961035.1 Trinickia sp.
CTGCTGACTGAGCTGCTGACTGAGCTGATGAGCGGATTGAGCTGACAGCCGAGTCTAGTGAAACACCACCGATCAACAGGAGCCGCAACCATGAGCGTCGCTTTGAATCACACGATCGTCCATGCCCAAGACCGAGATGCATCGGCCGCCTTTCTCACCGATATTCTCGGGCTACCCCCAGCCACATCGTTCGGGCCGTTTCGCACGGTTCATCTGAGCAACGCCGTCACGATGGATTTCCTGGAAGCCGATAGTCGGCCCACCTCGCAGCACTACGCGTTCCTCGTCAGCGAAGCCGAGTTCCAGGACATCATGGGCCGCATCGAGGCCCGCAAGATTCGATACTGGGCCGACCCGGGGCAACTGCGCGAAGGCGAAATCAACACGCGCGACGGCGGACACGGTGCGTATTTCGAAGATCCGAACGGACATCTACTCGAAATACTGACGCGTCCGTACGGCGGACATTAGAAGGCAGGCGCCGTCGCCGATCGGCCCGCCTAGATTCCATCGATAGGAATCTTGAGGTACCTCACGCCGTTGCTTTCGGCGTCGGGCATACGTCCGCCTCGCATGTTCACTTGCACGGACGGCAGCATCAGCGCCGGCATGGCCAGCGTTTTATCGCGTGCCGTGCGCATCTGCACGAATGTCGATTCGTCGATTCCATCGCGCACGTGAATGTTTTCCTTTCGCTGCTGCGCCACCGTGCTCACGTACTCGACGCCACGCCCGCCCGGCTGGTAATCGTGGCACGTGAAGAGCTTGGCATGCTCAGGCAGACTCAGCACTTTCGCGATCGAACGATACAGTGCCCCTGCATCGCCCCCAGGGAAATCGCAACGCGAAGTGCCGTAGTCGGGGGCGAAGAGCGTGTCGCCCACGAAAGCAGCCATATCCGAGCCGTCCGTCACGACGTAAGTCATACAGGCCGGAGTATGGCCGGGCGTGTGCAGTGCCTTGATCTCGAGTGTGCCGAGTTGACAGGTGTCGTTGTCTTCCAAAAGAAGATCGAACTCGCTTCCGTCGCAGGCGAAGCCCGACGTCAAATTGAAAACCGGTGCAAAGATTTCCTGCACGCCAACCACCCCTGCGCCGATCGCAATACGCCCGCCGACTTTTTCGCGCAGATAGTGCGCCGCCGAGAGGTGGTCGGCATGCACGTGGGTTTCGAAAAGCCATTGCACGTGTGCGTCTAGCGCCTTCACACGCGCCACTAGCGCATCCGCGCTTTCCGTCCTTATGTGTCCGGAACTGGCGTCGTAATCGAGCACGCTATCGATGATCGCGCACTTGCGCGTCTGCGTGTCATAGAGGATGTAGCTGACCGTCGACGTGCGCGAATCGAAATGACCTTCGATCATCATCGAGGACGCGCTCACGTCGAAGCCCCCGCGCGCGCCGCTAGATGATTCCAGAGCATCGTGGCCCGGCTCCCGCTTCGGCAATACGCGAGCACGGGCTTCGGCAAAGTGTCGATCAACGCACCGAACGCATCGACTTGCGCCTCGCTTACGCCGCCCGGCGCGATCGGCAGATACGCCGCCTGCATGCCGAGTTCGCGCGCGGCTGCGGCGATCTCCTCGAAGGCCGGTTGGTCGGGGCTTTCTCCGTCGGGACGGTTGCAAATCAAGGAACGAAAACCCGCTTCGCGAATCGCTTTCAGATCGGCGGGTGCAATTTGCCGAGAGGCGGAGAACCCGCTCGATGCGCTCGCTCGGCATTGCTCGATGGCATGCCGGAAACAACCGATCGCGAAGTCGACATCTTGCTGCGTCGTGAAGCGCCCCAGGCTCACGCGCACGGTCCGGCCCGCCGCTCGCGCATCCAGGCCGATTGCCGTCAGAACGTGCGATGGCTTGCCGGCGGCCGAGTTGCACGCGGATGTGGAGGACACGGCCAGCGCATCGCCGAGCATGAACGGGTAAAAACCGGGCGTACCCACGGTCAAGCTCAAGGTATGAGGGATACGTCGCGCCTTGCCTGCGTTATGGGTGACGTCGCCCAGTGCGAGAACCGAATTCAATAAACGGGTGCTGAGCGTCGAAATGCGCGCCGTCTCGCTTTGTAGTTCGGCGGCCGCCACTTCGCACGCGGTGCCCATCCCGACGATCTGATGCGTGGCAAGCGTACCCGAACGCAATCCGCGCTCGTGCCCGCCACCGTGCATTTGCGGCGCGATAGACGCGGTGTTGTCGCGGCGGACAAACAGGGCGCCGATGCCTTTGGGCCCATAAACCTTGTGGGCGGACATGGACAGCATGTCGATTCCGAGCGCGTGCACGTCGATCGGCGTCTTGCCGAGCGCTTGCGCCGCATCGACATGGAAAAGCGCACCGGCCGCGTGCACGATTCGCGCAATCGCGGCGACGTCCGTCAGCGTGCCAAGCTCGTTGTTCACGAGCATCAACGACACCAGCCCGGTTTCAGGGCCGATCGCCGCTGCCACGGCATCCGGCGTGATTTCGCCATCGGGCGTCGGCGCCAGATACGTGACCGAGTAGCCGCGCTGCGAGAGGTTCGCCATCGTATCGAGAATGGCCTTGTGCTCGATGCGACTCGTGACTAAATGCCGTTTGCCGGGTGCGGCGTCCGCGTAACCCTTCAGCGCGAGATTGTTCGATTCGGTGGCCCCGGAAGTCCAGATGATCTCGTCCGCATCCGCGCCGATGAGCGCAGCCACTTGCGCGCGCGCCCCCTCTACTTTCGTTCGCGCCAGCATGCCAGCCGCATGGGAGGTCGATGCGGGATTGCCGAATGCGCCGTCGACACCGAGACAAGCCGTCATCGATTCGATCACCCGCGAATCCGCAGGCGTGGTTGCTGCATAGTCCAGGTAGTGCAGCCGATCTTGTTCGCTCATGATCCATTCTTTTGACATGCAGGATGAATGGAATGATACGGCGGCCTACCGGGAAAAAGACTCCAAAATTCGTTGCGTTTTGGAATAGACGTAGAAGGATTTTCTACGCCTTTGCAGCGATGTGAAAAAATTAAGCACGAGCAACTACCATGTGATCCGCTGCAGCACCCGATCCTTGAGCACGAAGCGATGAAAGAGCGCCGCGCCAACGTGCATCCCGATCAACGCCAGCAGTACCCAGGCGAGCGTGCCGTGAACGTCTCCCATCGCATGGCCCACGGTCGAGCCTGTGGGTGCGAGCGCCGGCAATCGCAGCGCGCCGAAGAGCTTCACCGCCCAGCCGCGAGACGAAGCGTTGGCCCAACCGAGCAACGGCACCGCAATCAGCGCGACGTAAAGCAACCCGTGCGTGGCACGGGAGAGCCTGTCGAGAAGCGGCGATAGTTCGGCCGGCGGCGGCCGGTGCGTGAGGCGCCAAACAATCCGCGCGACCACGGCCGCGATCAGTGCCGCGCCGGTCGCGAGGTGCCAGGCGATGAGACCGACCGGCTGCGTGTCTCGGTGCACGTCGGGCATCGTCCAGCCTAGAACGAACTGCGATGCGACTAGCGCAACGACTAGCCAGTGAAGAAGACGCGCGACATGCCCGTAGCGGTCGTTGTCCTGTTGTTTGATGTTGCCCATTGCCGTCC
>JBQCDS010000055.1:0-10022 GCA_051961035.1 Trinickia sp.
GACGCGGCTTACCAAGCGGCCGGCGTCCATTGCTGTTCGAAAGGCGCATTATTCATCATTTTCGCGCCGCAGCAAATAATAGTGTACGGCGCCGGCTTTGCCTTGCCGCGCGACCCGCCAGCCGGCCAATGCGTCGATTTCGGCAAGCTCGAGCGACGCGCCCGATTCGACATACAAATGACCCTCTTCGGCGATCAGCGGCGCGGCGGCTTGAAGCGCGCGCGCCAGCACGAGCGGTTCACCGAAGGGCGGATCGAGAAAGACGACATCGAACGAGCGCGGCGTCAAACCGGCGGCCAGTCTCAATCCATCAGCCTCGACAACCTCCACGGCCTGCGCCGACAGCCGCGTACGGATCTCGCGCAGTTGGTGCGCCGCCTTCGCATTGCGCTCGACCATCAGCACGCGCGCGGCACCGCGCGAGGCCGCCTCGAACCCAAGCGCACCCGTGCCGGCAAACAAGTCGAGACAGCGCAATCCGTCAAGCCGCTGGCCCAGCCAATTGAACAGCGTTTCACGCACACGATCGGGTGTCGGCCGCAAGCCGTCCAGATCGAGCACTTGAAGCGGCGTGCGCTTCCAATCGCCGCCGATGATACGGACGGTGTGCGGTTTGCCGCGGGCGGGCGAAGCGCTGGGCGAGCGGGAGGCTGACGAGGAACGGGGCATGCGGGCGAAAAGGAAAAAAGGCGAACAGAAGAAACGGAGAAAAGGGCGCGCAAAGCAATCGCGCCCGCCGAAAAAAGAAGGCGGGCGTGCCGCCAACGTTACCACAGCCGCCGCGCTGTCAGCGAGCGGCCGTCGCGAACCGCCAAGCCGCATGCCGGCCCCCGCCGCGCTCGGCGCGCCTGCTAAAATGACGCGCTTATCAAGCGCATTGACGCGTCAATCGGTCCGCCGCGGCGCATGCGCGGGCAGCGCCATTCATTGCGGCCGCAGGCACCTCGCCGCGGCCCCCCCCATCACGGCACATCATGTTCAGCTTTTTCAAACGATTCAAGGGCGGGAAAACGCCCGATTCCGAGCAGGAGACGCCGGCCGCGCCGGTGACGTCGCAGGAGGTAGACGAAGCACCGCCCGGCTCCGCTCGGGCAGCGCCCACGTTGACTTCGCCGCCCGCACCACAGGCGCCGAGCGCAACGGCCGCCCCGCGCGCTCCCGCTGCATCGAGCGCATCGGCTGCGCCGAGCGCTGCGGCGCCATCGAGCCCCGCTGCTCCGGCAGTCCGGCTGCCAAACGGAGCCGAACCGGCTGTCGCGCCGGCGCGTGCGCTCGCCGGGGAAATCGAAACCGACGAAATCGTGCCGCCACCGGCTCCCGAACCCGCGCAGAAACAATCGTGGATGGCCCGGCTGCGCTCGGGCCTATCGAAAACGAGCGCCGGGCTCACCGGCATCTTCTTGCGTACGAAGATCGACGATGAGCTCTATGAGGAGTTGGAAACGGCGCTCTTGATGTCCGATGCGGGCATCGAGGCCACGGATTTCCTGCTCGGCGCCTTGCGCGAGAAGGTGCGCACCCAGCGGCTCACGGATCCTCAACAGGTGAAGACCGCGCTGCGCACGCTCATCGTCGAACTGCTGCGGCCGCTCCAGCGCTCGCTCGTGCTCGGCCGCGCGCAGCCGCTCGTCATGATGATCGCGGGCGTCAACGGTGCCGGCAAAACGACGAGCATCGGCAAGCTCGCCAAGCACTTGCAGCGCTTCGATCAATCGGTCCTGCTGGCTGCCGGCGACACCTTCCGTGCCGCCGCACGCGAACAGCTCGCGATTTGGGGCGAGCGCAACAACGTAACGGTGGTTTCCCAGGAAAGCGGCGATCCGGCCGCCGTCATCTTCGATGCCGTGAGCGCCGCACGTGCGCGCAAGATCGACGTCGTGATGGCCGACACGGCCGGCCGGCTGCCGACGCAGTTGCATTTGATGGAAGAACTGCGCAAGGTCAAGCGCGTGATCGGCAAAGCCTACGAGGGCGCGCCGCACGAGGTGCTGCTCGTCATCGATGCGAACACGGGGCAAAACGCCTTGGCTCAGGTCAAGGCATTCGACGATGCGCTTTCCCTGACCGGCCTCATCGTCACGAAGCTCGACGGCACGGCCAAGGGCGGCATTCTCGCGGCCATCGCACGCCAGCGCCCGGTGCCTGTTTATTTCATCGGCGTGGGCGAAAAAGTGGAAGATCTCCTGCCCTTCAACGCCGAGGAATTCGCCGACGCACTGCTCGGCTAAGCCGCCGCTAAGCCCTTTAGGGAAGCAAAGCGCGCGTCTCGCCCCCCGGGCGGCACGCGCGCTTTTTGATTTGGCGCGCCGTGTCTTGCCGGCCTACTCCGCGTCGGGCTGCTGCGCGGGCGCCGCGCGCACGAACGCGTCGTGCTGCATCGCTTCGTCGTAGATGCGTTGGATCGTCGGATACGGCCGCATATCGATGTTGAATCGCTGCGCGTTGAACACTTGCGGCACGAGCGCGAGGTCGGCCATCGTCGGTGTATCGCCGTAGACGAACTTGCCCGTGCGAGGATTGCCGGCGAGCCTCGACTCGAGCACGCCGAAGCCATTTTCCACCCAATGCCGGTACCACGCGTCTTTCGCCTCATCGGCGACATTCAACTCGTGCTTCAAATACTTGAGCACGCGCAGATTGTTCAGCGGATGGATTTCGCAAGCGATTTGCAGCGCGATCGCACGAACATACGCGCGGTCGACCGGCGTGCTCGGCAGCAGCGGCGGATTAGGATGCGTCTCCTCGAGGTATTCGATGATCGCGAGCGACTGCTGCAGCACGGCGTCGCCGTCGACGAGCGCCGGCACGATGCCGTCGGGGCCAATGCGCCGATATTCCGGCGTGAGCTGCTCGCCGCCCCCGCGCAGCAGATGCACGGCGGCGTATTCGTACGGTAGGCCCTTCAGATTGAGCGCAATGCGCACGCGATAGGCCGCGGAACTGCGGAAATAGCTGTAAAGCTTCATCGATCGTCTCCCTTTGCGTGGCGGCCTCGATCTAGACCACACGCACGTTCAATTCGCCCAAGCCTTCAATGCCACCCGCCATCGTATTGCCGCGCTCGACCGCCGCGACACCCTCGGGCGTACCCGTAAATATGAGATCCCCGGGTTCAAGTGCGAACAGCGTCGACAAATGCGCGATCGTCTCGGCCGTCGACCACGTGAGCTGCGACACGTCGGAACGCTGCCGCTCCACGCCATCCACGCTGAGCCAGATCGCGCCATGATCGATGTGGCCGACGCGCGATACCGGATGAATGGGGCCGAGCGGAGCGGAATGATCGAAACCCTTGGCCACGTCCCACGGGCGGCCCATTTTCTTTGCTTCGGCTTGCAGATCGCGCCGTGTCATGTCGAGACCCAGCGCATAACCATAGACATGGTCGAGCGCCTGCTCAACGGCAATGTCGCGCCCCGCCCGGCCGATCGCGACGACGAGTTCCATCTCGTGATGAACGTCGTTCGAGCGCGAAGGATAAGGAAATTCACCGGTCGTACCGGGCGCGACGTACACGACGGCATCGGCCGGTTTCGAGAAAAAGAACGGCGGTTCGCGATCCGGATCGTGGCCCATCTCCCGTGCGTGCGCAGCATAGTTTCGGCCGACGCAATAGATGCGGCGTACCGGAAAGCATTCGCGCCGGCTGGCCGCTTGCGCACTGTCGGCAATCGGCACTGCAACCGCCGGCGCGGGGGCAACAACATACTCCATCGCTCTCTCCTCCAACTCTTTGAATACGGCTCGCCGATGCGCACGGCGCGGATCGAAGCCATCGAGTGTAGCGCGACCGCGCGCGCCGCGCTGCCAGTTGCCAAGTGCGCCCCGTTGCGAATCGACGGCCGGCCGCTTGCCAGATCGCGGCGAATGCGGTACTCGTTGAGTTTCCTTCCACTCTTGCGGCGGGCCGTTGCCGCCGTCCTCGCGCCTCATGACCGAATCTGTCGTCGCCCCTTTCCCGTGTGCCCGTTTCATTAAGGAAATCGGGCGCGGCCCGCACGGCGCTCGCGCGCTGTCGCGCGAGGACACCTACGCGCTCTATGGCGCGATGCTGGACGGACGCGTCTCCGATCTGGAACTGGGTGCCATCTTGCTCGCCTATCGCTTGAAAGGCGAAACGGCCGACGAACTTGCCGCCATGCTAGCGGCGGCGCAGGCCGCGACCGCGCCGCTGCGCGCGAGCGGCGCCGTTTCGATCCCGAGCTACAACGGCGCGCGCAAACAGCCGAATCTCGTGCCGCTGCTCGCCTTGCTACTCGCGCGCGAAGGCGTGCCGACCCTCGTGCACGGCGTCACCGAAGATCCGGGCCGCGTGACGAGCGCGGAGATCTTAGCTCGTCTGGGAATCGCCGCTTGCGCCTCGCATGCGGATATCGAGGCCGCGCTTGCCGAGCGCCGTGTCGCATTCGCCCCCGTCGAGGTGCTCGCGCCAAAGCTGGCTCGGCTGCTCGCGCTGCGGCGCGTGATGGGCGTGCGCAACTCGACGCACACGCTCATCAAAATCCTTCAGCCATTCGCGCCAGCCGGGCTGCGGCTCGTCAACTACACGCACCCGTCGTATCGGGACAGCCTGGCCGAACTCTTTCTCGGCCACCCCGAAGCGGCCGCAGGCGGCGCACTGCTCGCGCGCGGTACCGAAGGCGAAGCCGTAGCCGACACGCGCCGACAGGTGCAGATCGACTGGCTTCACGACGGCATCGCGGAAACGCTCGTCTCGCCCGAGCGTGCGTCGCCCGAGGAAGCCCCCGCCGAACTGCCCGCCGCGCGCGATGCCGAAACGACAGCGCGCTGGATCGAATCGGTCATGGCGGGAAGCGCCCCGATACCCCCAACGCTTGCTCGACAGGTCGAACATATCGTGCGAATCGTGCGCGTGCCGACGCACCTGCCTAGTTGACAGCGCACCGCGCGCTGTCATAGAGTGCGCAACATGTGTTCGACCCTGAACCCCCTCCGAATTACCTCCGGCCGCCTAGCGCGGCCCCTATCGCTACGACTAGCGTAAGCCAGGCGTAGCGCCGCGCATCGGTGCGCGGTCCTCCAGCAGCATCCCCAGTAGTCTTCGTTTCACCCCAAAGCCGCAGTTCCTTCTACAACCCGTAGTCGTCAGCATTCGGCCGAGTACCGCTCGGACGGATCGCGAAACCACCGACGTGGCAGCATCGCGTCTCGTGCGAATCGGCCAGCCGCTCGATCCGCCGCGTTTCGCAGACGACCGACGAACCGAGGTCCGTCATGCTCAGCAACCCCGCAGGCAAGTACCGCCCCTTCCCACCCGTGCAACTGGCCGGCCGCAAGTGGCCCAACCGCACCATCGAGCGCGCCCCGATTTGGATGAGCACCGATCTGCGCGACGGCAATCAGGCGTTGATCGAGCCGATGAGCATCGCGCAAAAGCTGGAGTTCTTCGAGATGCTCGTGGCGATCGGATTCAAGGAGATCGAAGTCGGCTTTCCGTCCGCATCGCAGACCGATTTCGACTTCGTGCGCAAGCTCATCGACGAAAAGCGCATTCCCGACGACGTGACCATCGAAGTGCTCGTGCAATCGCGCGCCGATCTGATCGCCCGCACCTTCGAAGCGCTCGATGGCGCGCCACGCGCGATCGTCCACCAATACAATGCCATCGCCCCGTCGTTCCGCCGGATCGTCTTCAATGCATCGAAGGAGGACGTGAAAGGGCTGGCCGTGGAAGGCGCACGCCTGATCAAGGAAGAAACGCAGCGGCGGCCGGGCACCAACTGGACGTACGAGTATTCGCCCGAGAAGTTCAGCATGACCGAACTCGCGTTCGCGCGCGAAGTGTGCGATGCGGTGAGTGGCGTCTGGCATCCGACGCCCGCGCACAAAATGATCGTCAATCTGCCGGCGACGGTCGAAGCGGCGACACCGAACGTGTTCGCCGATCAAATCGAAGGGATGGACCGCAACCTCGCCTACCGCGACAGCATCGTGCTTTCGGTGCATCCGCACAACGACCGTGGCACGGCGGTGGCCGCCGCCGAACTCGCGCTCTTGGCCGGCGCCGATCGGATCGAGGGGTGCCTGTTCGGCAACGGCGAGCGCACGGGCAACGTGGACCTCGTCACGCTGGCGCTGAACCTCTATACGCAAGGGATCGACCCGCAACTCGATTTCTCCGACATCGACAGCGTGCGCGGCGTTGTCGAGCGGTGCAATGCCATCGCCGTCCATCCGCGCCATCCGTACGCCGGAGAACTCGTCTTCACCGCCTTCTCCGGTTCGCACCAAGATGCGATCCGCAAAGGCTTCGCGCAACAACAACGCGACGGCCTGTGGGAAGTTCCGTACTTGCCGATCGATCCGGCCGACGTCGGGCGGGGGTACGAAGCCGTGATCCGCGTCAACAGCCAATCGGGTAAAGGCGGCGCCGCCTACCTGCTCGAACGCGGGCTCGGCTTTGCGCCGCCTCGGCGCGTGCAGATCGAGTTCAGCCACGCGGTACAGCGCATTGCCGACGATTCGGGCGCCGAAGTGACGGGCGACGCCGTTTGCGCGCTGTTCGAACGTGAATACTTCGCCGTGAGTGGCCCGGCGCAGCGCGTCGATGCCGCCATCCGATGGTGCCGACGAGAGGTGGCGCGCATCGACGCAGCCGCCGCTTTCGACAGCGGGCAAGCATGGGTGCGTACCGTCGCGGATGCGATTTCAGCGGCGGCGCGCGAACGCGTGGAGCTGTGCGACTTCGAAACTGTGGTTACCGAAGACGGGCGCACGGCGGCTTTCGTTGCCTGCCGCGTGCAGCGCGAAGGCGCGCTGGACTCGCACGTCGTGCGATACGGTGCCGGGGTCGATTTGAATCCCGCGACGGCGGCAGCCGACGCACTCGTCAGCGCGATCAACCGCCTTCAATGGGATCGCGAGCGCGAGGGAGAACCCGTCGCGGCTTAACAACCGGCCTCGGCGGTGATCGGGCAGCCGCCCGCCACGAGCGAGCGGCGCCTGCGGTGCGCTGTGCGACTCTACTCGAGCGCGCAGCGCGTTGCGTGCCAAGCGACGAGACGCCAACGACCGTCTTCCTGCGCTTGGATGGCCGTATAAGCAATGGGAAACAGCAACGCGCCGTTGTTCGCTTCCATCTCCAGCAGCGCGCGCCCCGTGACGACACAGGTTTCGTGGCCGACGGGCAAGACATCTTGCGATTGCACTTCGATCTGCCGATAGCGGCGATGGCCTCCGGCGATGGCGTCGATGAACTGCTGCTTCGTCTCGCGCTTCCCGTTGGTATGGACGAAGCTCACGCTGTCCGAAAGCAATTGGTCCAGCACCGGAACATCGCCGTCCACCATCGCGCGAAACCGATCTCGCTCGAGCGCCCGAATTGCCTCGATCACCTTTGCCGCCATCGCTCGGCTCCCATGCACCCGGCGCGAATGCGCCGGCGTCAGAAGTTGTACTGCACGTATAGCTGGCTGAAATTTATACCAGGATTCGGTTCTTTGATACCGGCATTAGAGATGTGCTGAAAGCGCAATCCCGCTTGATATTGTTGATGTCCACCAAACTGTGCGCCGATACCGACGATCTCGGTGAATTGCAGCGCCGTCGACAGCGTGTAAGTGTCGGTGATCGTCGGGTGCGAGAGCACGCGCAGGCCGACACCGGCTTCGATGTACGGACGGATGGCCCCAGTATCCTTGATGAATCGCACCATCGGCTGAAGGCCGAACGCATAGACGTCGTTGTGAAAGGCGCCTTCGCTCGTGTGCCAGTAGGACGCATGAGCCTCGCCCGTCAGAGAAAAATGCCAACCGCCGATTTCCCACCAGTTCAGGCCGGGATCCCATACGAAGCCCAGATCGACTTCGTCGACCTTATGCTGGGCGATGCCATAGGCGAGCTGAACGCCGAAACGCTGACCGTCGGACGGCCCCACGGATGCCGCGGCATGAGCCGCCGCCGCGCCACCGAATAGCATCGCGCAGGCGGCGCATTGGAGCGCCGCTGCCTTGACCCGCGCTGAACCGATTTTCTTCTTCATCTCGAAACTCCAACGAACTGGGTTGGCCTGTCGATCGTGCCGGGATGTATTCCGGGAGTCGGGTTTTTTGCTCGAGTTCCTACCATGTGCCGATAGTCCGTAACCGTACCCTTTTCTGCGAAACAGTGTCGGCGAGTTGCAACGCGCCCTGCCGCGTGCGCGCCGTCGCCCGTCGCGGCGAAGGCGTGCACGCGGCGCACGCGCGCACCGCAATCGGCGTAGAATCTCCTATCGATATCAGATTTTGATAGTAGCCTGGGAACTTGGACGCCGCCGCGGACTCGAATGCTTAGCACTCTCCGAAACGGAGTGCTAATATCACCGGTGGAGTTTTGTCTTCGTGCCTGAGCCGTTATCTGTTTCACAAGGAGTTTCTTACGTGAGCACTGCTATGACCCTTCCGAACACGCTGCGACCGGCGTCCGCTAAGGCCGCTCAAGCAGGTGCTCTGACGCTCGCATCGTCGATGCTGCCTGGGCAGCTCGGCAACATCGACGCCTACATCCAGGCCGTCAATCGGATTCCGATGCTGAGCGCCGAGGAAGAACGAGCGCTCGCCACCGATTACCGCCAGCACGGAAACCTTGAAGCCGCGCGCGGGCTCGTCATGTCCCACCTGCGCTTGGTCGTGTCGATCGCGCGCAACTACCTGGGCTATGGCCTGCCGCACGCCGATCTGATCCAAGAAGGCAATATTGGTCTGATGAAGGCCGTGAAGCGCTTCGACCCCGAGCAAAACGTGCGCCTGGTGTCGTATGCGATCCATTGGATCAAGGCGGAAATCCACGAGTACATCCTGCGTAACTGGCGCATGGTGAAGGTGGCGACGACAAAAGCGCAGCGCAAGCTGTTCTTCAATCTGCGCAGCCACAAGCAGGGCTTTCAGGCGTTCACCCCTGACGAGATCGATGGTTTGGCGAAGGAGTTGAACGTCAAGCGCGAGGAAGTCTCGGAGATGGAAACCCGTCTGTCGGGCGGCGATGTGGCGCTCGAGGGGCAGATCGAAGACGGCGAGGAAGCGTTCGCCCCGATCGCCTACCTGGCCGATTCGCACAACGAACCCACCTCCGTGCTGGCCGCTCGCCACAACGATCGGCTGCAAACGGATGGCATCGCGCAAGCGCTCGATTCGCTCGACGCGCGCAGCCGCCGTATCATCGAAGCGCGCTGGCTCAACGTGGCGGACGATGGCACGGGCGGCTCGACGCTGCATGAACTCGCCGACGAATTCGGGGTATCCGCCGAGCGCATTCGCCAGATCGAAGCCAGCGCCATGAAGAAAATGCGCACGGCACTGGCGGAGTACGCGTAGGGGAGTTTGGAGGCAGTTGGTATTCGAAAGCGGCCCGGCAAACCTGCCGCCTGCTTGCCTCGAAACAAATGAAAAACGGCGCCGAGGCGCCGTTTTTCATTTCCATGAACGCCCTCGTGCGAGGGCTTCGGTTGTCAGCTCAAACCGGTTGCGGCGAGGGCCCCGCATCAGCCGCCGGCAAGCGAGTCGCGAGTTGCTGCGCATAGCGCTGCGCGGCCGCCCCGCAGACAATGTGGAACGTGTCAGCCGACACCCAGGCCACATCGAGCCCGGCAAGCCGCTGACGGTCAACCGCCGAAGGATCGCGCACCACCACGCGTAACCGCGTGGCCGCCACCGCGTCAAGCGCCGCCACGTTCGTCGCGCCGCCGAACACGGCCAGCCACCGCATCGGGTCCGGGTCCAGAGGGCCGGCTTGGCCTTCGGTCGCGTTAGCAGCCGTTGCCGGCGCCGGCGCCGCTTGCGCCGCCCCCGAAGCTGCACCGCCCGCAACGACGGCCCGCATTTCATCGGCGATCATATCGGCCTCGGGCCCGATCACCACCTGCACGTTGCGCGCATCTTTCTTCAGCACGCCACGGGCACCCGCTGCTTTCAGAGCCGGCGCTGAAAACTAAATCGAATCGACGACGGACAAACAAAGCCGCGACGTGCAGGCATCGATCAACGTCAGGTTATGCGCACCGCCCATAGCGGCGATATAGCGAT
>JBQCDS010000056.1:0-2257 GCA_051961035.1 Trinickia sp.
GGCCAAGCGCCGCAAGCATCGGGATCGAACTCCATTGCCATCGGCGGCGATTCGTCGGATCAGGGGCAGGATTGGGTATTCAGTGTGGGCCAGACATTGGTGCACAGCCCGGTATTCCAGCGACGGATCATCAACGTGGCCGACGGAAAAGCCGGCAACGAAGCCGCGACGTTCGGGCAGCTTCAAAGCTGCACCGCGCCCCGCTTGACGCTGTATTGCAAGGATAGTTTGGTCGGCATGAACGATGGTGTGGCGGGCAACGGCCAAATCGATACGCTCGCGGATTGGCCGATCACCAGCGGCGCGATTCTTCGCTCGGACACGTATGGCGAAAATGTCGTGCGCGCCGCGCGGTTCGCGAGACAACCGTGCAAGCATGCCGTGACGTTTTTGCTCTATCTGAACGACAAGAAAATTGGAGAGGTGGCGTTCGAGGCGGGGCAGTCGACAGGATCCATCCATATCGACGACAACTCAAACGTGGGCTACTGGCCCCTGAACGTCGGCGATCTAGTGAGCTTGACTCGCCCCCATCCCCCCGTGCAACAGGACGAAACGGCGCAGGGCCTGGTCGTGGTGATCAACGCATCCGTGATATGGAGCGCCACCGCGACAGGGAACTGAGCAAGTAGTTGATTCGACTAGCACGGGCCAGCATGTGCCGCTTGGGCTCCGCGAGCTTTATCATTCGGTAAGCAAACGGCGATCGGAGGAAGCATGCAAACTACACGGGCGGAGCCCGGGCGCGCGTGGGCCCATGAGTGAGCGCAGCCTATCTTGCGGCGTGATTTTGCTCGATCGTCGCGGACGTATCTTGCTGGCCCATGCAACCGAGACTTCCCATTGGGATATTCCGAAAGGGCAGGGCGATCCGGGCGAGGCGCCGATCGATGCCGCCTTGCGCGAGCTTCGCGAGGAAACGGGAATCGAATTGACGCCCGAGCGCTTGAAGGATCTCGGCCGCTTCGCGTATCGACGCGACAAAGACCTGCACCTATTCGCGGCGCGGATCGAAGAGGGCGAGGTCGATCTCGCGTGCTGCGCCTGTACGTCGATGTTCCCGAGCCGCAGGAACGGCGCGTCGATCCCCGAAATGGACGCTTTTCGGTGGGCGGAGCCCGATGAAGTGGGCGAATTCGCGAGCGGCAGCCTCACACGCTTGTTCGCCACGGCGCTTTCGCTGGCCGAGTTGCATCAGACGTTGTAGCCGTTGTAGCCGCGCGGCAACCCTTCATACCTTCCATACCAAACGGCGCGGCTGCCCTCGCGGGCGCCGCGCCGTTCGGACGTGCCGGTTACGCTTACTTGCCCCAGCTATCGCGCAAGCCGACGATGCGATTGAACACGAGCTTGCCCGGTTTCGAATCGTGGCGATCGGCGACGAAGTAGCCATGGCGCTCGAACTGGCAGCGCGCTTCGGGTTGCAGCGCCTCGGCGCCGGGTTCCAAATACGCGTGCACGATCCGCTTCGAATCGGGATTGAGCGCTTCGAGGAAATTGCGGCCGCCCGCATCGGGCTGCGCTTCCTTGAATAGGCGATCGTAAAGGCGGACCTCGGCCGGCACGGCGTTCGCCGCGCTCACCCAATGGATGTTGCCCTTCACTTTGTAGTTGTTCGCGCCTTCCGTGCCCGATTTGCTATCGGGGAAGTAATTGCAATGAACGGCGACGATGTTGCCTTGCTCGTCCTTTTGCGCGCCCGTGCATTCGATCACATAGCCGTAGCGCAGCCGAACCTTGTTGCCGGGGAACAGCCGGAAATAGCCCTTGGGCGGCGTTTCGGTGAAGTCCTCGCGTTCGATCCACAATTCGCGCGTGATGGGAAACTCGCGCTGGCCGCGTTCGGGGTAGTGCGGATGCACCGGCGCCGTGCACGATTCGGATAAATCGGCGGGGAAATTATCGATGATGAGCTTGAGCGGATCGAGCACGGCCGCCGTACGCGGCGCTTTTTCGTCGAGATCGTCGCGCAGCGCGCCTTCGAAGACACTCATGTCGATCCACGAATCGACCTTCGTGACGCCGATGCGGTCGCAAAAGAGTCGGATCGCCTCGGGCGTGAAGCCGCGCCCGCGCACGCCGACGAACGTGGGCATGCGCGGATCGTCCCAGCCGTCGACAAGGCCTTCCCTCACGAGATGCAAGAGCTTGCGCTTGCTCGTGATCGCGTAGGTCTGGTTCAGCCGCGAGAACTCGATTTGCTGCGGCAGAGGCCGCGTGAAGACGCCCGCCTCGGCCAGCTCGTTCAGCACCGAGT
>JBQCDS010000057.1:0-9542 GCA_051961035.1 Trinickia sp.
AGCGTAGGGCTCGCCCGTTTTATTTTTGCCCTGGTTTCTCAGGCGCCCTCGCCCGTTCCGACGACGCGCAACAGCACCGCCGCTTGCGCCTCGATGCCCTCGCCGCGCCCAAGGTAGCCGAGCTTCTCGTTCGTCTTTGCTTTTACGTTCACGCATGCGGGTGACAGCGCAAGATCCTCGGCGATGTTCGCTCGCATCGCCTCGATGTGGGGCGCGAGCTTCGGCGCTTGGGCGATCACGGTACTGTCGATGTTGACGATCGAAAAGCCCGCTTGCTCGATACGCGCCGCGCATTCGCGCAGCAGCACGCGGCTATCAGCGCCCGCGAAACGCTTGTCGGTATCGGGAAAGTGGCGGCCGATATCGCCGAGCCCGGCGGCGCCGAACAGCGCATCGGTGATGGCGTGCAGCAAGACGTCCGCATCCGAGTGCCCGAGCAGGCCTCGCTCATAGGGCACTGTCACGCCGCCGATGATGAGCGGGCGGCCCGCCACCAGTGCGTGCACGTCATAGCCTTGTCCGATTCTGAAGTTCATTTGCGTGTTTCTCATTGCTTGGGTTGGGGCAACCGGTAGGTCGCCTCCGATGGTTGGGACGCGCATGACAGGCAAAAAGCCGCCGCCATCGGAACGCGCCGGCTATTCGTGGCACTCGGCCACTTGCCTTGCCTTGTTTTGTCTTGCCTCAAGAACGATGCGTCAGAATCGCCTCGGCCAGCGCGAAGTCTTCGGGATAGGTGACCTTGAAGTTGCGCAGGCTACCTTGAACGAGACGCGGCGCATGGCCGAGCCACTCGATCGCGCTCGCCTCGTCGGTCAGATCGTGACCGTCCCGTTCCGCCCGCGCGATGGCTTCGCGCAACATGCCGATGCGAAACATCTGCGGCGTTTGGGCCTGCCACAAGCCGCCGCGCGGCTCCGTGCGCGCGATTCGGTCGCCGTGCTCGGTATCGACCCGCTTGAGCGTATCGGCCACGGGCAGCGCCATGATGCCGCCCACCGCATCGCCCGCCAGCGCCGCGATCAACGCGCGGATCAACTCGGGTGTGATGCCGGGCCGGGCGGCGTCGTGCACGAGGACCCAGTCGTCGCCGCTCGCCCCCTGTTCGAGAAGCGCATCGAGCCCGTTTCTGACCGATGCCTGCCGCGACGCACCGCCGCAACGGCGCACGGTAAAGCGCAGCGGCGCAAAGCGCTGCGCATCGAAGTGTGTGTCGTCGGCCGAAATGACGACGAGCGTTTGCGCGAGTTCCTCGCAGGCATCGAACGCGGCCAGCGTGAAATGCAGCAGCTCGCGCCCGGCCAGGCAGCGGTATTGCTTGGGCATCGGCGCGCCTGAACGGCTGCCGGTTCCCGCGCAGGGAATCAGTGCAAAGAAGCGAGAAGTCACGAATCGGAGGCGGCTTGATGAGGCCGTCAGTCAAAAATGGACGACGGATTTTATAATAGGCGCTTTGCTCCGGGCATTTCGCACGTCGTTCGATGCGGCGCCCGGCGCTCGAAAGCCCCTCGCCGGCCGCCTGCCGCGCCCGTGCCATGGGCCTTCGTCACGTTCACGCCAAGGCCAGCCGCCCTTCGTCATGCCGCAATCCACCGCTTCGTCCGCCTCGCCCCATCTGCCGCTCGCACTCGTCAAACCCGGTCAACGCTTCGTGTTCGACGGCACGCACGGCTCCTCCGACGCCCTGCTGATCGCCCGCTACGGCGAGGCGGCGCGCGCGCAGGCGCAGCCGGGAAAGGCTCCGCTCATCGCGGTGGTGTGCGCGAGCGCCGTCGACGCTCAACGCCTGGCGCAGGAGATTCCCTGGTTCGCGCCGAACGCGCGCGTGCGCCTGCTGCCGGACTGGGAAACGCTGCCGTACGACACCTTCTCTCCGCACCAAGACCTCGTTTCGGAACGGCTCGCGACCTTGCATGATCTGGGCGAAGGCCGCTGCGACATCATGCTCGTTCCGGCCACGACGGCTCTGTACCGCATGCCGCCCGCGGCGTTCCTGGCCGCCTACACGTTTTCGTTCGCGCAAGGCGAGCGGCTCGACGAAACCAAGCTGAAAGCGCAATTGACGCTCGCCGGCTACGAGCACGTGAGTCAAGTGGTACGACCGGGCGAATACTGCGTAAGAGGCTCGCTGATCGATCTCTTCCCCATGGGCTCACCCCTTCCGTACCGAATCGATCTCTTCGACGATCAAGTCGATTCGATCCGGGCGTTTGATCCGGACACGCAGCGCAGCCTCTATCCGGTGCGCGACGTGCGCTTGCTGCCGGGGCGCGAGTTCCCGTTCGACGAAGCGGCACGCACGGCCTTTCGCAGCCGCTGGCGCGAGGTGTTCGAAGGCGACCCGAGCCGCTCCTCGATCTACAAGGACATCGGCAACGGCGTACCGTCGGCCGGCATCGAGTATTACTTGCCGCTCTTCTTCGAGGAAACGGCCACGCTTTTTCATTACCTGCCCACGGATGCGCATATCGCGTTCGTCGGCGATCTCGACGGCGCCATCCGGCGCTTCACGGCCGACACGAAGCAGCGCTACAACTTCTTGTCGCATGATCGCGAACGGCCGATTCTGGAGCCCCAGCGCCTCTTTCTGTCCGACGACGATTTCTACACGCTCGCCAAACCCTTCGCGCGCCTCGTGCTGCCGGCGAGCGGCGGCGGTGCGTGGGCCACGGCATTGCCCACACTGTCGATCGATCGGCATGCCGACGACCCAGTGCTCGCATTGCGCCGCTACGTGGAAAGCAGTGCGCGGCGCGTGCTGGTTGCGGCCGAATCGGCTGGCCGGCGTGAAACGATCGCGCAACTGTTCGCCGAACACGGCTTGCGTCCTTCCTCCGTCGACAGCTACGAGGATTGGCTGACGGGCGAAGAACGCTTCACCCTCGGCGTCGCCCCGCTCACATCCGGCTTCTCGCTGCCCAGCGAGGACCTGGCGATCGTGACCGAGACAGAGCTGTACGGCGCGCTGGCACGGCGGGCCGGCCGCCGTCGCCAAGAACAGGCAAGCAGCGTCGATTCGATGGTGCGCGACCTCTCGGAGCTGAAAGTGGGCGATCCCGTCGTGCATGCGCAGCACGGCATTGGCCGCTATATGGGCCTCGTCACGATGGATCTCGGCGAGGGCGAGACAGAGTTCCTGCACCTTGAATATTCGGGCGACAGCAAGCTCTACGTGCCCGTGGCGCAGTTGCACGTCATTTCGCGCTACAGCGGCGCCGACCCGGACAGCGCCCCGCTGCACGCGCTGGGCTCGGGCCAGTGGGAAAAAGCGAAACGCAAGGCCGCGCAGCAGATCCGCGATACGGCCGCCGAACTACTGAACCTGTACGCCCGTCGCGCCGCGCGCGAGGGCCATGCGTTCAAGCTCGATCCGCGCGACTACACGAAATTTGCCGAAAGCTTCGGCTTCGAGGAAACGCCCGATCAAGCCGCGGCCATCGCCTCGGTGATCGGCGACATGACAGCCGGCCGGCCGATGGACCGGCTCGTGTGCGGCGATGTCGGCTTCGGCAAGACGGAAGTGGCGCTGCGCGCCGCATTCATCGCCGTCATGGCGGGCAAGCAAGTGGCGCTGCTTTCGCCCACGACGCTGCTGGCGGAACAGCATACGCAGACATTCACGGACCGCTTCGCCGATTGGCCCGTGCGCATCGCCGAGCTCTCGCGCTTCAAGTCGACGAAGGAAGTCAACGCGTCCGTCGAGCAGATCAACGACGGTACGGTCGACATCGTCATCGGCACGCACAAGCTCCTCTCGTCGGATGTCCGATTCAAGCGGCTGGGCCTCGTCATCATCGACGAAGAACACCGCTTCGGCGTGCGTCAGAAGGAAGCGCTCAAGGCGTTGCGCGCGGAAGTGGACGTGCTGACGCTGACGGCCACCCCGATTCCGCGCACGCTCGGCATGGCGCTCGAAGGCCTGCGCGATTTTTCGGTGATTGCTACGGCGCCGCAAAAGCGACTGGCCATCAAGACGTTCGTGCGGCGCGAGGAGGACGGCGTGATCCGCGAGGCCATGTTGCGCGAGCTGAAACGCGGCGGGCAAGTCTACTTCCTGCATAACGAGGTGGAGACGATAGAAAACCGCCGCGCGATGCTGGAGGCGCTCGTGCCCGAGGCGCGGATCGCCGTCGCGCACGGTCAGATGCACGAGCGCGAACTCGAGCGCGTCATGCGCGATTTCGTGGCGCAGCGGGCCAACGTGCTGCTGTGCACCACCATCATCGAGACCGGTATCGACGTGCCGAGCTCGAACACCATCATCATTCACCGGGCCGACAAGTTCGGCCTTGCACAGTTGCACCAACTGCGCGGCCGCGTGGGACGCTCGCATCACCAAGCGTACGCGTATCTGCTCGTGCACGATCCGCAAGGGCTCACGAAGCAAGCGCAGCGCCGGCTGGAGGCGATTCAGCAGATGGAAGAACTCGGCTCGGGCTTCTATCTCGCGATGCACGATCTGGAGATTCGCGGCACGGGCGAAGTGCTTGGCGACAAGCAGTCGGGCGAGATTCACGAGATCGGCTTTCAGCTTTACTCGGACATGCTCGCCGATGCCGTGAAGGCGTTGAAGAACGGACAAGAGCCCGATCTGACCGCGCCGCTCGCCGCGACGACGGAAATCAATCTGCATGCGCCGGCGATTCTGCCCGCCGACTACTGCGGCGACGTGCAAGAGCGCTTGTCCATCTACAAGCGGCTCGCCAGTTGCGAGTCGAACGATTCGATCGACGATATCCAGGAAGAGCTCATCGACCGCTTCGGCAAGCTGCCCGCGCAGGCCCATGCACTTGTGGAAACGCATCGGCTGCGGCTCGCCGCGAAGCCGCTCGGCATCTCGAAGATCGATGCGGGGGAAGCCGCGATCAGCTTGCAATTCATCCCCAATCCGCCGATCGATGCGATGCGAATTATCGAGATGGTGCAGAAGCACAAGCACATCAAACTGGCCGGGCAAGACAAGCTGCGCATCGAAACACGCAGCCCCGATCTTGCCGTGCGCCTCGCGACCGTCAAGGAATCGTTGCGGGCGCTGGGCGCTCCGGCGCGGCAAAGCGCGGGGGCGGCGGCACGTTGAACTCGCGCTCGGCACCGCTTCGCACACGGGCTCGTGTGGCTGGCACGAGTCTCGCGCCACAATCACGTATTCGGCAAATGATGCGACGCGGCACTACCCGTCGCGCGTTGAAATGGCGCACTGCACAAGCGCGCCTAGCCGCCATTTCGACCGTCATCGCTTGGGGCTTTCCCCAATTTTTGGGTATGATCGGTCCCACCTAAAGGCTGGAGCTTCGTTATGTCGCAGGATACAGAAACAGCGCAGTGTCTCCCTCCTTCGCCCTCGTCCGCGCCGGCCTGCGCTCCCCCCGCTCGCTCTTCGTCATCGCCCCTCGGCCTTGCGTGGGTCGAGCGTCTCGTATCGATCGATACGACGAGCCGCGTCCCCAATCTCGGGCTCATCGAGATGGTGCGCGATGCCCTGGCCGCGCTCGGCATCGCCTCGACGCTCACGCACGACCATCGTGGCCAATGGGCGAATCTGTTCGCGACCCTCCCCGCTCACGACGGCGCGACGAACGGCGGCGTGGTGCTGTCGGGGCATACGGATGTCGTGCCCGTCGACGGGCAAACATGGGATACCGATCCATTCAAGCCCGAAGTGCGGGACGGCCGGCTGTACGGGCGCGGCACCTGCGATATGAAAGGCTTTATCGGCAGCGCGCTCGCGCTCGTTCCGGAGATGCTGGCCGTCCCGCTCGCCAAGCCCATCCACCTCGCGCTCTCGTTCGACGAGGAAATCGGCTGCACGGGCGCGCCATACATGATCGCCGAGCTCGGTCAACGTGGCCTGAAGCCGGAAGGATGTATCGTCGGCGAGCCGACGAGCATGCGTCCGATCGTGGCCCACAAAGGGATCAATGCCTATCGCTGCTGCGTGCGCGGACACGCGGCTCACTCGTCGCTCACGCCGAAGGGATTGAATGCGATCGAGTACGCGGCGCGCTTGATTTGCCACATCCGCGACCTAGCCGACGGCATGCGCCGCGAAGGCCTCTTCGACGAGTACTACGACTTTCCGTTCACGACCACTCAAACGAGCACGATCGAAGGCGGGAACGCGATCAACACCGTACCGGCCGAATGCCGGTTCGCGTTCGAGTTCCGCAACCTCCCCACGCTCGATCCCGACGCGATCTTCGCGCGCGTCGAGCGCTACGCGCACGAAACGCTGCTGCCGCAAATGCGCCGAGAGCACCCGGGCGCGGCCATCGAATTCACCAAAATCGCCGCGGCCCCCGGGCTCGATGCCTCGGAGCAGGCAGCCATTACGGCACTCGTGCGTGCGCTGACGGGCAATCGCGAAACGCGCAAGGTCGCCTACGGAACCGAGGCGGGGCTGTTCGCGCGCGCCGGCGTACCGAGTATCGTCTGCGGCCCGGGCGACATCGAACAGGCCCATAAGCCGAACGAATACGTCGAGCTCGCGCAACTCTCGGCGTGCGAGGATTTCCTGCGCAAGTTCATTCGCAGTATGTCGGTCGGCGCCCAAGCATAGCGCGCCGCTTCCTTCTCACAACGCGCTCCGAGCCATGTCCACCGCCATGCCGCAGCCCACCGATCGCACCATCGACGCCGAGCCGATTCCCACGCTCGACGCCATCGCCACGCAGCACTTCGCGCTGACACCCTGGGTGGCGCGCACGCCCGTGTTCGAGCGGCACGATCTGCCGTCGCTCGAAGGCACCTCGATCAATTTCAAGTTCGAATTGCTGCAAGCGAGCGGCACGTTCAAGGTGCGCGGCGCCTTCACGAATCTGCTCGCGCTCGATGCCGCCCAACGCAGCGTCGGCGTCACGTGTGTATCGGGCGGCAACCATGCGGCCGCCGTCGCCTATGCGGCGATGCGGCTCGGCATGAGCGCAAAGGTGGTGTTGCCGCGCACGACGAGCCCTGCGCGGCTCGCGCTATGCCAGCAGTACCGCGCGGAAATCGTTTTCGCCGATACGCTGGCCGAGGCGTTCGAGCTCGTGCGTCACATCGAGGTCGAGGAAGGCCGTTTTTTCGTCCACCCGTTCAATGGCTATCGCACCGTCCTGGGCACGGCGACGCTCGGCTACGAATGGGCCACGCAAACGCCCGACCTCGATGCCGTGATCGTGGCGATCGGCGGCGGAGGGCTCGCGGCCGGCGTGTCCACCGCGCTGCGCTTGGCCAATGCGCGCGTGCACGTGTATGGCGTCGAGCCGGAAGGCGCGGACGTCATGAGCAAGAGTTTCGCGGCCAACCATACGGTCAAGATGGGCGCGATGAACACGATCGCCGATTCGCTGGCGGCGCCCCATACCGAGCAATACAGCTATGAACTGTGCCGCCGCCATATCGACCGAATCGTCACGGTCTCCGACGACGCCCTGCGCCGTTCGATGGCCAAGCTCTTTACGCGCTTGAAGATCGCCGTCGAGCCCGCGTGCGCGGCGCCGCTCGCCGCGCTGCTCGGCCCACTGCGCGAAACGCTGCAGGGCAAGCGTGTCGGCATTTTGCTGTGCGGCTCGAACACCGATTCCACCACGTTCGCCTCGCATATCGAGAACGTGCCGGATTGATTGAGTGAGTGAGTGAGCGGTGTGCCGCTTTGCGCGCCGCTGCACGACGATTGACCGCCGAGTTATCCCCAGTTTTTGTTGACAGACCTGTTGATAAGCTTGGGGCGATCGCGCTAAGCAGTTGTACGCACAACGAATTTCTCTCACGAGCATAGATCGAGTCAGATCGCCGCATTCGAGCGCCGGGCGGCCAGCCGCCGGCCACCGTCAGCCACCCTCAACCACCGGCTACCGCCCGGTGAACGGCGATTCCCTCCATCGGATCCATCGCCTCGCGCCATGGCGCGCGATCGAGCATCCGGCGCGTATCCTCGTAGCCGGCCGCGCGGCGACGCGCGATCCCGTTCGGCGAAAAATCGATGTCCTTGTGCAGGTCATCGTCACCGAAGCTCGGCGCATCGAGTTCGATCACTTGCATCGTCGTACCGCAGCCCCAAGCAAGAAGCTCTTGCACGGCCTGCGTCTCGCGCACCGGCTGCGCGATGTATCGTTCGAGCTCGCGGATCACATGGCGCAAGCGATGAATCTGGCGCTGACGTTCGAGGTGGCTGCTCGCGCGGCTCGAATATTGGATATCGCGCTGACGCACCATCGCTTCGACGATCGATTCCGGTTCGCGCCCGTTCGCCGGCCATAGTTGAACGGCGAAGATGACGGAGCTGCGGCGCGGCCGGTCGTCGAGCACGGCCTCGAGCGGCGTATTCGAGTAGATGCCGCCGTCCCAATACGATTGGCCATCGAGTTGAACCGACGGAAAACCGGGCGGAAAGGCGGCCGACGCCATCACGTGCTCGACGGTGAGCGCTTCGTCGCGATTCGTGAAGTAGCGCATGTGCGCGTCGGTGACCTGCACAGCCCCGACCGTCAGACGCACGTGGCACGCGTTGAGGTAATCGAAATCGACGAGCGTGCGCAGCGTCTCTCGTAGCGGCTGGGTCGTGTAGAACGCGGCATACTCGCGCCCGAGCCGCGTGTTCAAAGCGCACCATGCGCCCGGCGACGGCGTAAAGAACGCGGGAATGCCTTGCAGGAAAATCGATGCGCGGCGCCACCAATCATCGAACGTCGGCAGCCATCCCGACGTCACGCTGCCCGCCGCCGCGATGCGAGACCAAAACGCATCGAGCCGAGCAAGACGCGTGTCGGGCGCGTTGCCGGCGATGATCGCGCCGTTCACGGCCCCGATCGAAGTGCCGATCACCCAATCGGGCTCGATGCCGGCGTCGTGCAACGCCTGGTACACGCCAGCCTGATACGCGCCGAGCGCGCCACCACCTTGCAGTACCAGCACCACCTGGCCGACGATCCCGGCCGCGGCGCGCCCGTCGCTATCGTTCGGCGGCTCGGCCGAGCCGCCCATCACGCTCGCGTCCATCTGCCTCTCCACGTGTCATCGAAGCAATCTGTCCGACATACGCAAGCGAGCGGCACCCGGATGCGTTAGGCGTTAAGGGTGATTGAAGAGATTGAGAATCTGCTTTTGCTCCTGCTGCGTCACGTCCGGCGGCGGTGCCGGCGTGGCTAGCCCAGCCGGGCCGATCGACCCGACGGCGGCGCTGGCATCGCTGGCGGCGCCGGCCAGCGCGGTGCCCGATTCCATCCCGATACTCGCGATGAAGCCGTTGCCTGGCTCTTTATCGGCCAGATAAAGCTCGCCGCCGATCGATGCCACGTCGTCGGGCATCGGCATCGGTTGATCGGGCACCCCACGCAGCGCGCGGCCCATGTAATCGACCCAGATCGGCAGTGCGAGCTGCGCACCGAATTCGCGGCTGCCGAGGCTCTTGGGCTGATCGTAGCCCATCCACGCCACGGCGACGAGCGTCGGCTGATAGCCCGCGAACCAGCCGTCCTTGGCATCGTTCGTCGTACCGGTCTTGCCCGATAGATCGGTGCGATGCAACACGTTGCTGCCCGCCCCGGTACCGGCGGTCGCGA
>JBQCDS010000058.1:0-5408 GCA_051961035.1 Trinickia sp.
CAAGTGATCGAGCCGGCGCTGCTCCATCGCTTGATGACGCGCGAGGCGGCGCGCGCCAAGGCCGTCGCCCTTTTTCGCGCGTTGGCGCTGCCTGCCCCGGACAGTATCGGCGATCGGTATCCGCACCAAGTTTCGGGCGGACAGTTGCAGCGCGTGATGGCGGCGATGGCGCTAATCACCGACCCGGCCGTCGTCGTCTTCGACGAGCCGACCACCGCGCTCGACGTCACGACGCAGATCGAAGTGCTGGTCGCTTTCAAGCGCGTCATCAAAGAGGTGGGCGCGACGGCGGTGTATGTGTCGCACGATTTGGCCGTGGTCGCGCAGATGGCGGACCGGATCGTCGTCCTGAACGGCGGCGAGGTGCAGGAATGCGGCGAGGTCGATCAGGTGCTGGACGCGCCGGCGCACCCCTACACACGTGCGCTGCTCGCGGCTTCCCTTCATCGGGGAGGACGGTCCACGCACGATCGTAGCGCGGACACGCGCGGCGGCACTGACGTGCCGCTGCTCGAGATACGCGGCTTGTCCGCCGGCTACGGCCGTATCGACCGGCATGGCCATCCGGCCGTATGCGTGCTCGACGACGTCAATCTTTCGATCGCGCGCGGCAGCGCGCTCGGCGTGATCGGCGAATCAGGCTCGGGCAAGACCACGCTCGCGCGGGTCGTAGCGGGGCTCGTCGAGCGTGCGAGCGGCGAGGTGCTGTTCGAAGGCAAGCCCTTGTCCGCGCAATTGAGCGGACGAACGGCCGATCAGTACCGCCGGATCCAGCTCGTTTTCCAAAACGCCGATACGGCGCTCAATCCGAGCCATACGGTTGCGGACATACTGGGGCGCCCGCTCGCGTTTTACAAGGGGCTGCGCGGCGCGGCGGCGAAGCGGCGCATCGGCGAACTGCTGGATCTCGTGAAGCTCCCCGCATCCGCGGCGACGCGGTGTCCGGGCGGCTTGTCCGGCGGCCAGAAGCAACGCGTCAATTTCGCACGTGCGCTGGCCGCGGAGCCTTCGCTGATCTTGTGCGACGAAGTGACATCGGCACTCGACACGGTCGTGGGCGCGGCCATTCTCGAGCTACTGCGCGACCTGCGGCGAGAGCTGGGTGTGTCGTACATGTTCATCAGCCATGACATCTCCACGGTGCGCGCGATCTGTGACGATGTCATGGTGTTATACGCAGGCCGGCGCGTGGAAGCGGGGCAACGCAAGCTCCTGGATCAGCCGCCGCACCATCCCTACACGGGGTTGCTCGTGGATTCGGTGCCGGCGCTCGAGCGCGGTTGGCTCGATGCGCATCGCAGCGTCGGGGCTTGCGCGCTTCCGCCGCTCTCGGCGGATTCCGATAGCGCTCGGCTGTGCAGCTTCCGCACGCGCTGCTCGGCGCGCGTGGACGGCAAATGCAACGCGGCGCCGCCACCTTTGAGAACGCTGCCGTCGGGTGCGCAAATCCTGTGTCATCGTTCCGCGCAGGAGCTGCAAACCCTTCAGCCCGTGCGGGGCGCCGCATGAACGGGCGATTCGGTCGGCCCGGCGTGGGCGACACGTTTTCGATCGGCCGCTTCGCCCGGCGGTTGGCTGCGCAAAAGGACGAAGCAGGTGTGACATGAGGCGAGCAGAAGGCCTGGATCAGGCGCGAGCATTCATCGAAGCGCATTTCGCCGAGCCGCTGACACTCGAGCAGATGGCCGCGCCCGCCGCGCTCAGCATTTCACGTTTCGCGACGGTCTTTCGAGAGCGTTTCGGCTCGTCGCCCTATCGCTATCTGTGCGGCTTGCGCATCAAGCGGGCGCAATCGCTGCTGCTTGCCGGCGTGCCGAGTGTGGCGGTCGCCACCGAAGTCGGCTTTTTCGATCAAAGCCATTTCGGCCGGCACTTCAAGCGGATGTGCGGGATGACGCCGACCATGTTCGTGGCGCGCGCCCGCTCCACGCGCGCGGCGGGGAGCATGGAGCATCGCTGCACCAAAGAGCTGGCGACGCCGAGAGGGGCGACGACGCACGGCGCCGCGTGAGATCGCGTGTCGGTTGCCGCGAGCGCTGTGACAGGATGCGAAGGTATCTTTATTGGATGGCGGTGCTATGGGTTGGTTGATATCGAGCTCGCTAACGTGGCCTACTGCCGCGAGAGGCGGAAGGCCGCCAAGGCACGGGATCGAAGGCGCGTTTCGCGGCCTCGAGAAACACACGCTGACGAATCGTCAGGCCTTCGCGCGTGGGCGTCAGGGCGATGACCGGTGCGGGTTCGAGACGCCATGCCGGCAGCACGCGCATAAGCTTACCCTCCGCGATTAGCCGCGCGCAGTCCCATTCGGATCGCGCGACGACGCCCAGGCCATCCATGGCCCAGTCTCTTATGACCGTGCCGTCGTTCGACGATAGCGCGCTGGTTAGCCGAATCGTCACCGCTTTGTTGACGCGTTTGCCCGCGGCATCGTGCTGAGTGAAACGCAGACGGGTCACATCCTCATCGTTTTCTCGCAAGGTCAGGTAGGGGTGCATATTGAGTTCGGACGGATGCTTGAGCTTGGACAGGCTGCGCCCCAAGGCGGGGCTCGCGCACAGTACCCGGTCGTTCGGGGCCAGGAAATGACCGACCCACGACGAACCCTTGATGTGTCCGATGGAAATCACGACGTCGGCGCCCGATGCGGCCGCGAGTGGACTCTCCACCAAAATGAGCGAAACCGCGAGATGGGGATGCGAGCGATGCAGGTCTCGAACGAGCGGCGCGATGAATGCTCGGCCGAACCCGAACGGGGCCACGACGCGCAAATGGCCGCTGACGCCGCTCGACTCTCCAGAGATGCGCGACGCGATGGATTCGATCCGCTCCAGAATGTCGATCGCTTCCTGCACGAGGCGCTGGCCCTCGTCGGTGAGGGAAATCCCCCTAGCCGCGCGCGTCGCAAGGCGCACCCCCACACGCTCTTCGATGCGCTGCAGCCGTACCGTGACCGCGGGCGGCGTCAGATCGAGCAGCCGTGCGGCCGCGGCAAGCGAATGCGACGCGCCCAGTGCACGCAGCAATTGCATGTCTTCCAGTTGGAGCATTAAGGCCTCGTTAACGATGGATTCATTGCATATTAAACACGACGAAAATGTTTTTTTCTATAGTGGGGTCACGCGCGCATGGCCTCGCCGTGGCGCGATCGATCAGCGATGGTGCCCGTCGTTTCAAGCGCCACGGGCGGCGAGTTTCTCTCTACTTTGAGTGGTGTTCATGGATCAGTGCGAAGACGGGGCGCAGTACCCTCGGACGGTCAACCCCGCTGGACTGGCCACGCCGGGCGGTCACTACAGTCACGTGTCGATCGCAAACGGCCTGGTGTTCGTGTCGGGCCAGCTTCCGATCGACGCGACCGGACGAAAATTGACGGACGAGCCGTTCGAAGCACAGGCCGATCAGGTGTTGGCCAATCTGGCTTGCGCGCTCGCCGGTGCAGGGAGCGATGTCGCGAAGCTGGCTCAGGTTCGTGTCTATATCGTCGATGTCGAGTACTGGGCGCGTTTCAACGAGATTTATACGCGTTGGGCGGGGGAGGCGAGACCTGCTCGCGCCGTGGTTCCGGTTCCCGCGCTGCACTTTGGTTTGATGATCGAGGTCGAGGCGGTCGCAATGTTGTAGCGCGCCAGCCCGATCGAATCGGCGTGTTGTTTGCGCGCGATTGTCACGATCGGTGCGCTATTTTTCGGAGTATGGAATGCATTTCGAGCCTTACTGGCTGGATACGTCCGAGCCATTCGTCAACAACTCGCCTGACGAGCACGGCGGACGTTGCGACGTGATCGTGGTGGGCGGGGGGATCACGGGGTCGGCGGCTGCCTTGGCGCTGGCTAAAAAGGGCGCGCGCGTCATCGTCTGCGAAGCCGGCACCGTCGGGCAGGCGGCGTCGGGCCGCAATGGCGGTATGTGCAACAACGGCTTCGCGCAGGACTACGCTTCAATGTCGCAGCGGATCGGTACGGAATTAGCGAACCGGTTGTGGCTCGCATTTGACGCGGGTGTCGACACGGTCGAGCGGCTCGTCAGGGAAGAGTCGATCGATTGCAATTTCGTTCGCGCAGGAAAGCTCAAGCTCGCGGCGAAGCCGGAGCACTTCGATAAGCTTGCGCGAAGTCAGGCGTTGCTTGCCGCGAGCGTGGACCCTGATACGCGCCTTGTGACGAAGGCAGAGCTTCGCGACGAGCTAGGTTCCGACCGCTATCACGGCGGATTGATTTTTAAGAAGAGTGCGGGGATGCACGTCGGCCGCTACGTTCGGGGCCTCGCGAGAGCCGCGCAAGCCCGTGGAGCACATATTCTGGAACATGCGCCGGTTCTGGGACTGCAAAGGGAATCGGGCGGCGCCTATGTCGCCCAAACGCCGCGCGGAGAGATCCGCGCCGCGCAGGTTCTTCTCGCAAGCGGCATCTCGCAAGTCGGGCCGTTCGGCTGGATCCGGCGCAGAATCGTGCCGGTTGGGGCGTTCCTCATCGTCACGGAGCCCTTGCCGGTGGATTTACTCGACCGGTTGCTGCCGACGCGCCGGATGGCCACCGACACCAAGAATTTCGTCAACTTCTTTCGTGTCACGCCCGACAATCGGATGCTTTTTGGCGGCCGCGCGCGTTTCGCGACGTCGAACCCTCGTTCGGACGAAAAAAGCGGCGCGATCTTGCGACAGCAGATGGCCGCCGTATTTCCCGAACTCGCTAAGGTGCGCATCGACTATTGCTGGGGCGGCATGGTCGACATGACGGCCAACCGCCTGCCGCGCGCAGGCCAGCGCGACGGTGTGTACTACTCGATGGGCTATAGCGGCCACGGCACGCACATGGCCACGCTGATGGGCACGCTGATGGCCGAGATCATGGACGGGCGCGCCGATCTAAACCCCTGGAAAGACTTCGACTGGCCCGCCATTCCCGGCCACTTCGGCAAGCCGTGGTTTTTGCCGTTCGTGGGCGCATGGTATCGACTCAAGGATACGCTGCAATGACCTCACCTATTGCTCACCTGATACAAGCGAAAAAACTGGAGCGGTTCTTCATCGACGGCGCATGGGTCGCGCCGGAGAGTGCAGACCGAGTAGCGGTGGTCTCGCCGTCCACCGAAGAAACGATCTGCGAAATCCCACTGGGAGACGAGCGGGACGTGGAACGAGCGGTGCGCGCGGCTCGCAAAGCCTTCGCCGGCTGGTCGCAGACTTCGCCCCAAGCGCGCGCCGAGCTGCTCGACCGCATTCATACGTTGATGCGCGAGCGCGCCGAGCTGTTCGCCGCGGCGTTGACAACGGAGATGGGCGCGCCCATCAGCTATGCGCGTGCCGCGCATGTGCCGCTCGCGGCCGAACATATCCTCGTCGCACACGACAATCTGGCGAGTTACCCCTTACTGATTCAGCGAGGTAAGACGGCCATCGCGCGAGA
>JBQCDS010000059.1:0-4474 GCA_051961035.1 Trinickia sp.
GCCTTCCACCGCCAAGTTGAAGATGTTCGGCTCTTGCAGGCTGTACATCTGCGCCGTCTGAAACGCGCTCATCTTGCGATGGGGCGAGAGCATGAACACGCGAATGCCGGCCTTGCCGCGCATCGCGTACTCCGCCGCGCTGCCCGTATCGCCGGACGTCGCGCCGAGAATGTTCAAGGTCTGCCCGTGCTTCGCGAGCGCATATTCGAACAGGTTGCCGAGCATCTGCATCGCCATGTCCTTGAACGCGAGCGTGGGCCCGTTCGACAGCGCGAGCAGCGAGAGCTGCGCGCCGTTCTCGACCCCGAGCGGCGTCAAGGGGGTGATCGCGTTCGCATCCTCGCCGGGCCGCACGTTGCAATAGACGTCGGCCCGGTAGGTGCGGCGCGTGAGCGCCTTCAGATCGGCGGCGGGGATGTCGTCGCAAAACTTGCTCAGTACCTCGAACGCGAGATCGGCGTACGGCAGCGTGCGCCAACGCGCCAGTTCCTCAGCGCTCACGCGCGGATACTCGCTCGGCAGATAAAGGCCGCCATCCTTCGCAAGGCCCGTGAGGAGAATGTCGGAGAACGTATGACGCTCGCCGATGCCGGCACCGCGTGTGGAAATGTAGTTCATGGTCGGCTCGTCACTTCAATTTCGATAACGGACTTAGCTGTGAGCTTCGATCCGAAGCTTGGTCACGTTCGAGACAACGGTCGACAACGCTTCGATGCTCGAGATGGCCGCGTTGACGTTCTTCTCGAGCGTATCGTGCGTGATGATGATGACGTCGGTCTCGCCGTTGTCGGCGATCTGCTCCGATTCCTTTTGCAGCAAGGCGTCGATCGAAATGCCGGCACCGGCCAAGATGCGCGTGATGTCGGCCAGCACGCCCGTTACGTCGGCCACGCGCAAGCGCAGGTAATAGCCACTCGTCACGTCGTCGATCGACAGCACGGGCGTATCGGCCAAGCTTTGCGGCTGGAATGCGAGATGTGGAACGCGGTGGCCGGGATCGGCCGTGTGCAGCCGGGTGACGTCGACTAGATCCGCGACGACGGCCGAAGCGGTCGGCTCGGCGCCGGCGCCCTTGCCGTAGTACAGCGTCGTACCAACGGCATCGCCGTGTACTTCGACTGCGTTCATCGCGCCTTCGACGCTTGCCAGCAGCCGTTTGGCGGAGATCAGCGTCGGATGCACGCGCAGCTCGATACCGCGTTCCGTGCGACGCGTGATGCCGAGCAGCTTGATGCGGTAGCCGAGATCTTCGGCGTATTTGATGTCGACTTGAGCGAGCTTGCTGATGCCTTCGACGTACGCGCGATCGAACTGCACCGGAATGCCGAAGGCGATCGCGCTCATGATCGTGAGCTTATGCGCCGCGTCCACGCCTTCGATGTCGAAGGTCGGGTCCGCTTCGGCATAACCGAGCGACTGCGCGCCCGCGAGCGCCGTCGCGAAATCGAGACCGCGCTCGCGCATCTCCGAGAGGATGTAGTTCGTGGTGCCGTTGATGATGCCGGCGATGGATTGAATGCGATTGGCCGTCAGCCCTTCGCGCAACGCCTTGATGATGGGAATGCCGCCGGCGACGGCCGCCTCGAACGCGACGATCACGCCTTTGGCGCGCGCCGCCGCGAAAATCTCCGTGCCGTGCACGGCAAGCAGTGCCTTGTTGGCGGTGACGACGTGCTTACCGTTCGCCAGCGCGCGCAGCACGAACTCGCGTGCGATGCCCGTGCCGCCGATCATTTCCGCGACGATGTCGATCGACGGATCGTCGATGACGGCTTCGAAGTCGCTGCCGACTTCAACGGTGCCCGCAGCATCGCCAAGCGCCGCGAGCGCCTTGGCCGGGTTGCGCACGGCGATGCGCGCGATTTCGATCCCACGGCCGGCTCGACGTTTGATCTCTTCCTGGTTACGGCGCAGCACCGTGAAGGTGCCGCCGCCCACCGTGCCGAAGCCCAAGAGGCCAACTTTGATCGGTTCCATTCAGCGTTTTCTAGTTAGGTGAATCATTGAAAAGGGATGCTCGCGGCGCGGCCGTTGCGTGCTCCGGAGTGAAAGAGAGCCTGCGACTCTCGATCTAGGTGCCGTGACGCTTGCGATAGCCTTCGAGAAAGCGCCCTATGCGGTTGATCGAGTCGGTCAGATCGTCCACGTTCGGCAAGAATACGACCCGGAAGTGATCGGGGCGCGGCCAATTGAAGCCGGTGCCCTGCACGAGCAGCACGCGTTCTTCGAGCAGCAGATCGAGGATAAATTGCTGATCGTTCTCGATCGGATAAATTTTCGGGTCGAGCCGCGGGAACGCATATAGGGCTGCTTCCGGCTTCACGCAGCTCACGCCGGGAATCGCGTTGAGCATCTCGTACGCCACTTGCCGCTGCCGGTAAAGGCGCCCGCCCGGCGCGATCAGGTCGTTGATGCTCTGATAGCCGCCGAGCGCCGTCTGAATCGCGTACTGCCCCGGCACGTTCGGGCACAGCCGCATCGATGCGAGGATGCCGAGCCCTTCGAAGTAATCCTTGCCGCGCCGCCGATTCTCGCCCGTGAGCCCCGACACGTACATCCAGCCCGCGCGGTAGCCGCAGGAACGATAGCTCTTGGATAAGCTATTGAACGTGACCGTGAGCACGTCTTCCGACAGCGCGGCGAGGGACGTGTGTTTCCTGCCGTCGTAGATGATTTTGTCGTACACCTCGTCGGCAAACACGATGAGCCCGTGCTCGCGCGCGATTTCGAGCAACGCCAGCAACAACTCGTCCGAATACAGCGCGCCCGTCGGATTGTTCGGGTTGATGACGATAAGCGCGCGCGTGCGCGGCGTGATCTTGGAGCGCAGATCGTCGAGATCCGGCATCCACGCGTTGGATTCGTCGCACAAATAATGCACCGGCGTGCCGCCCGAAAGGCTCACCGCGGCGGTCCAAAGCGGATAGTCGGGCGATGGCAGCAGCACTTCGTCGCCATCGTTGAGCAGCGCCTGCATCGCCATCACGATCAATTCGGACGCGCCGTTGCCGATGTAGATATCGTCGAGTTCGACGCCGAGCACCCCCTTTTGCTGGGAGTAATGCATGATCGCCTTGCGCGCGGCGAACACCCCTTTCGAATCCGAATAGCCCGATGAGGCCGACAGATTGCGGATCATGTCCTGGATGATTTCATCCGGCGCATCGAACCCGAACGGTGCCAAGTTGCCGATGTTGAGCTTGATGATGCGATGCCCGTCTTCCTCGAGACGCTTCGCGTGCTCGAGCACGGGCCCGCGAATGTCATAGCAGACGTTGAGCAGCTTGTTCGATTTGAGAATCGGTTTCACGGCGGACACAGTTCCTGGGGAGAGCCGAAAGAGGGCGAGCGCGGGCCGGGCGCACGGGTTGGCAACGCGCCGAGGCACCGCTGCGCCCGGGTGGCGACGGGTTTCGCCAGTGAAGCAGTTCGCTGATTTGGCGGCACGCTTGTGGCGCGCGCGGGCGGCGAGTGCTGGGTTCGCTCGCGCGCGGGCGCGATGCTGGGCGCCGCAGGGCGGCTAAAAAGTTATAATTTAGCGGATTTCGGCCGACTTTCGCAATGCACCATTCACCGTGAGAGCCCCTTTCGGCCTGGATACGGTGGTGACCGGCCTCGCCCCGCCCGACAAAACTACGGAAACGGATTTGAAATTACATCAGGACTCGAGCGGCGCCCCCAATACGGTGACCGCTTACGGCGCCCATTACGTCGACGTCAATCTCGTGCGTCATGAAAGCAGCATCATACTGCTGCCCGACACGCCCGTGCTCACGTGGCCCGTGTCGTCGTTCGACACGCTCGCGCCCGAGCATTTCGAGCTTTTGATCGCCCAATCGCCCGAACTCGTCGTCTTCGGCAGCGGCGCACGCCTGCGCTTCCCGCATCCCCGGCTCACGGCCGCGCTCGCATCTCGCCGCATCGGTGTCGAAACCATGGACTTCATGGCCGCCTGCCGCACGTACAACATCCTGATGGCCGAAGGCCGGCGCGTTGCGGCGGCCCTGCTCATCGAGCAATGAAAGCACGCGCGGCCGCCTCCAGCGCGCCCGGCCGCTCGCGCGCTCGCGCTCGCCTAGCCACGGGCCGCAGCGCGTATGATGCCACTCGCCTACTTCGATAGAGATAGACATTCACGCCGCCCTATGCCGCTTCAACCTTATTCCCGCACCGACAGCGCCGTGTCCTCTTCTGGCCGCAAGTCATCGCCCGGCAGCGCGTCGAAGCATTGGCCGATCGGCGGTCTCGCGATCGCACTGCTCGTTCTCGCGCTGGCCCTCGTTTGGTTCGTGCCGCTGGGCTGGCGGCATCTCGTGCCGACCGACGAAGGCCGCTACGCCGAAATGGCCCGGGAAATGTTCCTGACGGGCGACTGGATCACCCCGCGCTACAACGGCTACAAGTACTTCGAAAAGCCGCCGCTGCAAACCTGGATGAACGCGCTCACATTCGCCTGGTTCGGCATCGGCGAATG
>JBQCDS010000060.1:0-3161 GCA_051961035.1 Trinickia sp.
TCGCATGTCACGCTTCACTACCGGCTTGCACTCGCCGATGGCGCCGACATCGTGAATACATTCGGCGACAAGCCGGCAACGTTATTGCTCGGCGCCGGGCAGTTGGCCGAGCCGCTCGAACACATTCTCTTGGGGATGAAAACGGGCGACCATTCGACCATCCGGCTAGCCGAAGGCGAGGCGTTCGGCCCGCGCAACCCCGAGCTCGTCCAGCGCGTCTCGCTCGCCACGTTGCGCGAGAACGGCATGGTTGGCGAGGATTTCGCCCCGGGCGATCTGATCGAGTTCAATGCGCCGAACGGGGGCCGCTACGCCGGTGTGCTGAAGGAAATCGGCGAGACATCGGCATTGTTCGATTTCAATCATCCGCTGGCGGGCCAGGCGCTGACCTTCGAAGTGCATATCATCGGAATCTTGTAGACATGAGCCTCACGGACACCTCTCTCGCCGCTGCCGAGGCGGAAATTCTGCTGGCCCAGCCGCGCGGCTTCTGCGCGGGCGTCGACCGGGCGATCGAGATCGTCGAACGAGCCATCGCGCTGTTCGGCGCGCCCATCTACGTGCGCCACGAGATCGTTCACAACGCCTACGTGGTCGAGGATTTGCGCAAGAAGGGCGCGGTTTTCGTCGAGTTGCTCGACGAGGTTCCCTCGGGCAGCACGGTGATCTTCAGCGCACACGGCGTGTCGAAGGCGGTGCGCGAGGAGGCCGAGGCGCGCGGCCTGCGCATTTACGACGCCACGTGTCCGCTCGTCACGAAGGTTCACATCGAAGTGGCGAAGATGCGGCAAGAAGGGCTCGACATCGTCATGATCGGCCACAAGGGGCACCCCGAGGTGGAAGGGACGATGGGCCAATGCGGCGAGGGAATGTATCTCGTCGAAAGTATCGAAGACGTCAACGCACTCGATGTGGACGATCCCGCGCGCGTCGCCTTCGTGACCCAAACGACCTTATCCGTCGACGACGCCGCCCACGTGATCGCCGCGTTGAAGGCGCGTTTTCCGCAGATTCGCGAGCCGAAAAAGCAGGACATCTGCTACGCGACGCAGAACCGGCAGGACGCCGTCAAGTTCATGACACCGCAGTGCGACGTCGTGATCGTCGTCGGCAGCCCGAATAGTTCGAATTCGAACCGGCTGCGCGAAGTGGCCGAAAAGCGCGGCGTGCCTGCTTACATGGTGGACTCGCCGGATCAAATCGATCCGGCTTGGGTCGAGGGCAAGCGGCGTATCGGCGTAACGGCCGGCGCGTCGGCGCCGGAAGTGCTGGCGCAAGCGGTGATCGGACGCTTGCGCGAGCTCGGCGCGCGCAACGTGCGAGCGCTCGAAGGCATCGAGGAGAACATCTCGTTCCCGCTGCCACGCGGTCTCACCTTGCCGAGTTGACGAGCGAGGCGAGGGGGGCGCGTTTCGCAGGTGCGCTGCGGGCACCCCGGGTTTTCCACTAGTTCGTTTTTCCCAAAAGGGCGCGCCATCTGCGGCGCGCTTTTTTATTTGGGATCCGCCTGGTTAGCGGTGGTTGCTCCTAATAAATGCTCGGATGTTGCAACCTGGTTGCGATGCGCGTTCGATATGAATCCCAAAAAAAGGTTGCAATGCAGGAAAACCCTGGCGATTCCGCATATTGGTCGTTCGGTAATTAGAGTTACAATGCGCCCGTCCTCAAGGCCCATGGGCCTTCGGGCAACGGTATCGAGCAAGGCGCAGGAGACCTAGTTAATGCAAGTTAAGTTTGCTTACGCCGCATCTGGCATCAGGAAGCGCGGCGAGGCGAGCATCGGTGTCGCGGCACGGGCCGTCGCGGCGCCGACGAATCAAACGGCGGCTATCGTCTCCTTGGGGCAAACCGTGCGGTCGGCGGCACGCTCTGCGTCTTTCGAACAGGACAAACAAAACAACAAGCAGGCGGCGCCGCGGTCGCAAGATCACGCGCAGCCGGATCGCTCGGATCGGTTCGTGCGTTGGCGCACGGCCGCGTCGACGATTCTCCTCACCCGCACCGGGCGCGCTCGATCGAGCGCGTGTGGCAATGGCGGAACAATATCAGCGAGCGCGTTGCCCGCGGCCCAGGCCGCGCTCGAAATCGGAGCAACACTCCTTGCAGGCGGCGTGTGTGCCGGCAAGGGGGTGCCGTCCGCGATTGATGCGCGGCGGCATCGCGTCGGTCAGCAGGCGGATTCAACGCCGGCGAGCCGATACCTGGATGCAGACTTCGCGCGGCACGGCGAAGCCCGCTTCCGCACACTGGTGCCGGATACCGCTCACGCGGTGTCGGGCGTAAAGAAGTGCGCTGCCTCGATCGAGATGCCCAAGACGCTAAAGGCGATGCCTGCCACGCACCTGAGTGCGGGGATGGCCATCATCACCTTCGGCGCATGCGGCGGCTCGCTGGGCGGTGACATTACGCTTCACGACGTCAAGGACAGCGCATGCGCGGTGCTCGACGTCATGAAGGTGTAGTGATGGAACATGGCAGCGCGACGGCACCGAATACCCGACGGTGCCGTTTTTGCATCCGCCTCACCGGGCCTGCCGCCGAATCACGGTTTCAGCGGTATCCGTGGGGTGGCCGACCCTTACCGGTTTTTTTTATCAGTACCCGCAGTGCCGTTGCGGTTTTCGTCGACCGTCCGCGTTACAACCGGCGCGAAGCGAAGATCCATCGCACGGGCTAAGGAGATTTAAATGGATATTTTCATCCAGCAGATCCTCAACGGGCTGGTGCTTGGTAGCGTTTACGCCATCATTGCACTCGGCTATACGATGGTGTACGGCATCTTGGGCATCATCAACTTTGCTCACGGTGACGTGCTGATGGTGGGTGCGATGGTCGCGCTTTCGACCATCAACGTGCTGCACAACCACTTTCCGGGTCTAGGCAACATACCGACGCTCGTCATCGGCCTCATTGTCGCCGCTGTCGTTTGCGCGATCGTCGGCTACGTGATCGAGCGGACCGCCTATCGGCCGCTGCGTCGCGCGCCGCGTCTGGCACCCTTGATCACCGCCATCGGCGTGTCGATTCTGCTGGAAACGCTGGCCAGGATGATCTGGTCGCGCAATCCGCTCCCGTTCCCGCAACTGATCTCGACTGATCCGATCAACGTCATCAAGGCCACCGATACCACCGTCGGCGCCGTGATCTCGATGACCGAAATC
>JBQCDS010000061.1:0-2430 GCA_051961035.1 Trinickia sp.
GGCTGCAATCTTCTTCATCGGTGCCTCCGTGCCTGATCTGCGATAACAGCGAACTGGCGGCCGAGCGTCACGAGGACGCGCCCGGCGCGAGCAGCGTGATTTCCACGCGACGGTTTTTCGCGCGGCCCGCGGGCGTGTCGTTCGACGCAAGCGGCTCGGCATCGCCACGGCCTTCCGCCGAAAAGCGCGCGGGTGTGCCGGTGATCGATGCCAGCATGGCGCGCACGGTTTCGGCGCGCGCTTGCGATAGATGCCAGTTGGACGGGAAGCGCGCGGACAAGAGCGGCTGATCGTCCGTGTGGCCCGTGACGACGACCTTCCCCGGCACGCTTTTCAGCGCTTGGGCGATGCGTCCGATCAGCGCGTCATAGGCCGGATCGAGCGTCGCGCTGCCGGAGGCAAACAGGTTGTCGCCCTCGATCGTCACGATCGACCGGTCGGCCTCCTCCCGCACCGAGATCAATCGCTGGCGGATCTCGGGGGCGAGGAACGTCGAAAGGGTCGCGGTGGCGGCGGGCATCGTGCCCGGCGCAATCATGCTCATCTGCGCTAGGGGTCGCTCGCTCACGTGAATGCGGTTGAGCGCATCGAACACAGGATCCGACGTGCGGTTCAGGCTCAGCGCGAGTGCAATGTGCGTCGCCACGATCACGACGCCCGCCAGCGCGGCGCACACCCACGGCGGCATGCGCTGTCCGAGCGGCACGCGGGCGCGCTCGAAGGGACGCCAGTGCACCGACAGCTCCGGTTCGAATGCGCCGCGCTGAGTGCGGATGATGCGCTGGAGCCGCTCGCGCACAGCCTCTAGCTGACTGCGACCGCCCTCTATCACGCGATACCGCCCTTCGAAGCCGAGCGACAAAATCACGTACAGCAGTTCCAACACATCGACGTTGCGTGCCGGGTCCTGGGCGAGTCGTTGCAGGATCAGGAAGAAGCGTTCGCCGCCCGACGCTTCATTGTGGAAGGTGACGAGCAGGCTGCGGCTCGCCCATACGCCACTGCCCCAAGGCGTGCCGGAGATCGCTTCGTCGATACAGGTGCACAGGCAATATCGTGCGGCAGCGACCGTTTCAGTATCGATCCGGCTCGCGCGCGCGTCCTGCGCGAAAGCGCTCACCAGCCGCGCAAGTTCGGCGCGCAGTCCTTCGACATCGTCGACCGTCGCGCGCTGACGCAGCGGCACCGCGAGCTCCAGCAGCGGGCTCGCCGCGCGCACCAGCGGGTTCAGCCCGGCTCCGATCGCCAAGACGGGCAGACATGGGATTTGACGGCGCACTTGGTTTTGAGGGGGAAGCGTTCCGAGTCGACCGCCCGGTTGTGGAATCAGGACGGTTTCGTCCGGGTCAAAGCCGGCCTGTGCGAGAGACGGTGCGTTCACGATGCGATCCTTCGTTCGAGGCAATCGGGCGTTCACGGGTTCACGGACGAATCGCCCAGAACTCGATCTCGATGCCGGGGAAATCCCCCGCTACATGCAAGGCGACGCCCGCCGAAGTCGCGAGCTGCCGCCACAATTCGCCGCCGCGATCCAACTCGAAATACGTGAAGCCCGCATGGAACGGCAATTGACGCGGCGCGACCGGCAGCGCACGCAACGCGATGCCCGGCAACTGCAAATTGACCAGATCGCGGATGCGCTCGACGGGCCCGATCTTGGCCTGCTGCGGAAAGCCACTGAGCAACGCGGCCGGCGCGAGATCGGCTTTCGCCGCGAGGATGAAACTCGCCGAACGCAGCAGCTCGCGGTCCGGCACGATCGCCACACGCAAACCGTACTTGCGCTCCTCGAGCGCGATCGGCACCGCATGCGGGTCCATCACGGAACTGAGCGCGGCGCGCAACGCGTCGACGATCGGTGCGAACGTCTTGTCGAGCCGTTCATGGCGATAGGCGGGAAAGGCGGCCGGACGCTTGCCTGGCACGCTGAAAGTCGCGAGCTCGCCCGCCAGTTGCAAGGCATGCTGATGCAGATCGTGCGGATGCAGGCCGGTGCTCGATGCGATCGCCGCGAATAGCGGCTCCGCCCGATTGAGCACTTGCAGCAGCAGGAAGTCAGCGATCTCGGCCGCGCCGGTCGCGGCGGGCTGGGCAAGGCGCGCGGCAAGCGCATCGGCGCGCTGATGCATCAACCCCGCGAGTTCGTCGACAAATCCGGAGAGCCGGCGCGACACGCGGTAGTCAAGGCAAGGCGGCACGTAAGCGGCATCGAGGACCATGCTGTTGTCCGCGCGGCGTTCGACGATGCGCGCGATGCCGAGCGACGTATGCGCTTGAGCGACCTCGCGTTCGAATGCGAGGCGCAGTTGCAGCTTGCCGACTTGTACCAGCGCCGCGCCGATCGCGCCCTCGTTGCTGTCGAGCACTTCGGTTTCCGCGATGCGGTGGCGCGCGAACGTATCGCCCGGTTGCGCGCCGTACGCGGCTTCG
>JBQCDS010000062.1:0-3258 GCA_051961035.1 Trinickia sp.
TGCTTTTTGCGAAACGGTGCGAGCGGTCGACGGCTCGCACCCGGCTTCGCTCCGGCGCGCCGCGCGCGTCAAGGAAACTGCAAAGCGCGCGGTGGGTAACGCATAAACGCATGCCATGCTAGCTCAGCAGACAAGCGACCTTAATACAGGGATACCCTTAACTAGTCGGACTATTTGAATTCAGTCGGACACAGAGAAACGGCGCGGTGCAACGCTCGTCGAGTTCGGCAACCATGTGCCCGTAAAGTCGAGCAAGACGAACGTAAGAATCGCGGCGCGGCGCGTTCGGCCCCGTTTCCTCTGTTGAATGGATTCGCGAAACAGTAAGACTATCTAACGAAAATCGATTGCGCGGCACGCCCGTTACTCCACGCCCGGACGGCTCAGCGAATGCGTTCGATCGCGTTCTTCGATTGCCACGGCGAGAATCGCAGGGCAGATCGCGATGAAGATGACACCCAGCGGGTAAAAGTCATAGCCGTAGTTGACGGCGTAGTCCGTTCCGGCGAGCACGTACACGCCGAGGCTCAGCAAGCACGGATTGAACAGGTCCCGAAAATCCGATTCGCTCGTCTCTTGCTTCGCTTTGAACAACAGCCAGGCGCTGCGGGCGGCAAGCAAGAGCGTCTGCACGATATGGATCGGATGAAGCTGCCCGGCCCGCGGATAGTAGCCGAACGAATGGAGGCTGACGCCGTTCACCACCTCGTTGCCGGTTAGCACCAAGATCGCCAGCACCATGCACAGGCCGTACGAAATGCGCAGCAGTCCTCTTTCGCGGCGAGACGACACGATCTTCGTCACGAAGTGATAAAAAGCCGTCGGCAAAAACAGAATGAACAGGTAGCCGGTTTTGGCCAGCACAATCGCCGCATCCACATTGGTCGTCTGAAAAAGAACTGCCCACGTTCCTTGCCACACGAACGTCATGAAACACATTGCGATGAAGGGGGCCCATACGCGCGTCATGTGCTCTTTGGCCAGCACGAAGATGCTGAAACCTAAAAACACCGCCGAGACGAAAGCAGGCAATAACGAGTACATATTCTTGTTCGGAACTCGCCGCTTGGCGCGCTGGCATCAGCCCGCCAATTCGTGGAAGTAAAAACGTACACGAGTGGCATCTTAACGCATGGAGGGATTGCCGTTGGGCCGTCAATCAATAAGAAATCGCAAAAATAAATTTCGAGCGCGCGAATGATATACAGACCCGTACGTTCTAGCTCGCATCAATGGGCACCATGGCGCATGCATGATGAGAACGAGTTTGTTCTCAAACGGTAGAAGTTCCCTCGCCTCACATCGGTCATTCGCATTCCAGTGCGTTTTTACCGCACAGATCAATAAACAAAATCGCCGTCCTGCTAAACAAAATGCATTGCATTCGGCATTTCGCCTAAACATCGCTCCCAATCGGCTATCGCTACCGCTGGCCATCGCATCGACGCGAGCGCGACCGCTGAAAGCTCAGCAGTCGTCGATGCAAAAGGCGGCGAACTTGCACGATCGACGCAGCGTGCGTTACAACGAAAACCTTCACGAACGCACCTGGCAGCCAACGTTGACCGACTCGATGAACCCAAGGCCCGCAACGGCGATGTCCGACGCTATTCGATTCGCGGTCCTGCCTGCGCGCGCGGGGCGCGACGCGCTGACGATCGAATATGCGTGGATCAATGCCGATCGCGCGGATAAGCCCATCGCCCTCTTCCTGCACGAAGGCCTGGGCTCGATCGCGATGTGGCGCGATTGGCCGCATGCGCTTTGCGACCGGCTCGATATGCGAGGACTTCTCTATTCGCGGCCTGGGTACGGGCAGTCAACGCCGCGTCCGCATGACGTGAAATGGCCGATCGATTTCATGTCGCATCAGGCGCGCGACGTTCTGCCCGCCCTGCTGACCGCGCTCGATATCGATGCGTGCGAACGGCAACGGATGTGGCTCATCGGTCATAGCGACGGCGGCTCGATCGCGCTCTTGTACGCGAGCACGTTTGCGCGAATGTTGCGCGGTGCTGTTGTGATTGCGCCGCATGTTTTCGTCGAAGACGTCAGCGTCAGAAGCATTGCGGAAACGAAAAGAGCCTATGAGCATACGGATCTGCGCAAGAAGCTGAGCCGGTATCACGCCGATGTCGATTCGGCCTTTTACGGCTGGAGCGACATTTGGCTCGACGCCGATTTCAAGGCGTGGAGCATCGTCGGCGAATTGGCCGCGATCGAATGCCCGCTGCTTGCCGTGCAGGCCGAGGACGACCACTACGGAACGATGGCGCAAGTCGAAACGATCGCGCGGGCGGTGAAAGGCGCGCAGTTGTGCACGCTCCGCACGGGCGGCCACTCCCCGCATCGGGAGGCGGCCCAGGCCTTGAACGACGCGATAGCCGCGTTCGTGGGTGACTCTGAACGGTAGGCGCGAAAACGGTCTAAAGCCGCAGCTCATCCACGGGCGAGCGGCCGAACTCTCGTTGATAAGCGCGTGAAAATGCCTCGGCGCTCGAGAATCCGACGCGCCTCGCCACCGCTTTCACTTTCGCATTGCCGCGGCGCAATTCGCGCCTGCCGAGTTGCACTCGCCAGCGCGTGAGGTACGCCATCGCCGTGGTGCCGACGACTTTCGGAAACAACGCCATGAAGTGGCTGCGCGATAGGCCCGCCCTATCCGCCAATTCTTCGACCGTCCACGCGTGCGCGGGCGATTCGTGCAACGCCACCAGCACCGAATGCAATACCGGATGAGCCAGGCCAGCCAACAAACACGGCCGCGTGCTGCCGCCTTCGATCGCCGATCGCAGCATCATGAGCACGATCACTTCGCCAAGCCGATAGAGCGCCTGCTGATGGCCGCAGCGCCCACCGCGCAGTTCATCGAGGAACGCACGCGCGATATGTCTTAGAGCAGGTTGATCGTCGTCGATAACCGACGAAAGCGCATCGGGCAACGTATTGAGCAGCGGGTTCTCGCTCCCCCCAAACGCAATTTCGACGGCATTGGCGGCGCGCGCAGGTGCGGCGCCACCGCGAACGACGAGAACGAGCTCCGCCAGTTGTCCCGCTTCGTCCTGAAGCAAATACAACATCGATGCTTCGCGGGCGGGCTCGCCCCTGCGCGCAGGAAGTTTCACCTCGAGCGGAAAGGCATCGAAGAACGCGGAGAGTCGGTCCAATGGGCGTCCCAATAAAAGATTTTGAATCATGATATCTGGACTCTACATGACTGTAAATATGGAAAATGGCTTCGCTGCCCAATGGAATGCT
>JBQCDS010000063.1:0-2518 GCA_051961035.1 Trinickia sp.
CTTGAGCTTCGGCTTCCGCTTGGGCGCGGGCTGCTTCGGCGGCTTGAGCTTGAGCCTCGGCTTCCGCTTGAGCGCGGGCTGCTTCGGCTTCGGCTTCGGCTTGAGCTTGGGCCTCGGCTTCCGCACGAGCGCGGGCTGCTTCGGTTTCCGCCTGGGCGTGAGCCTCAGCTTCCGCTTGAGTGCGGGCTGCTTCCGCTTGAGCGCGCGCTGCTTCGGCTTGAGCTTCCGCTTCCGCTTCCGCTTGAGTGCGAGCCGCTTCGGCTTCTGCTTGGGCTTGAGCCTCAGCTTCCGCTCCGGCTCGTTCCTCGGCTGGCGCTTGCGCCTCGGGCGCGGACGATGCATCGTGCCTGTCGCGCGCGGGCTCGTGCTCGGACGCCGACGTGGACGGCACGGGCTCGAGGTGCTCGGAGCCGGCATGCGGATCAAGCAGATTGCTACGCGCGTCGAAGACTTGCTGGCAGTGTCCGCAGCGTGCGAATCCACCGGACCCCGCGAGCAACGCTTCGGGCACGCGGAAAACCGTTTCGCAGTGGGGACAGCGGGTGGCTAGAACCATGGTGAGCGGGGGAACCGGGGCGAGCCGGTACGTCGATCGATAGGCGCTATTCTAATGGTTTCCGCCGCGAGCTCGCCCCGCTTAACGGCGAAGGGCTACGCGGCGAGCTCGACGCCCCGCTTGACGCCCGTCAGACAGACCCATCCCTCGTGTTCGCGCCAGACACCGATGTCGATCCACGGCCGATAAACGGCCGCGACTTCATCGGCTTGCCGCGCCAGCACGCCGGAGAGCGCAATGCGCCCACCCGTTTTGACCTTCGCGCACAACATCGAGGCCATGAGCTTGAGCGGGTTCGACAAGATGTTCGCCACGACGATATCGTATTGCCCGGCCGGACAGTCGTCGGGCAGCGCGTAGGCGACATCGGCATGGTTGCGCTCGCTGTTGAGTCGCGCCGACTCGACTGCTTGCGGATCGATATCGACACCGACGACGGGCGCCGCGCCACATTTGTTCGCGAGGATCGCCAAGATGCCCGAACCGCATCCGTAATCCAGCACCGATTGGCCGGATGAGACCGATTCCTCGAGCCATTCCATGCACAAGCGCGTGGTGGGATGGCTGCCCGTTCCGAAAGCAAGGCCCGGGTCGAGTTCGAGGATGAGCGCCTGCGGATCCGGCGCATCGTGCCAAGACGGCACGACCCAGATGCGTTTGCCGATGGCGATCGGTTCGAATTGCGATTGCGTGAGACGCACCCAGTCCTGCTCCGGCACTTCTCGCAACGTGAATGCCGGCGCCGAGGCGAGACCGACTTCGTTTGCCGCGGCGGCCACGAGGACGGCCGGCTCCTGCTCGGGGGCGAGCAACGCGACGACGCGTGAATGCACCCACGCCGTGCGCTCGGGCGTGAGACCGGGCTCGCCGAACAGCGGCTGCTCGTCGGGCGTATCGGCATCGGCGTCTTCGACCGATACCGATAGCGCGCCGAGTTCGATGAGCGCGTCGGACAGCGCTTCGGCGCGCGTCCGATCGAGCTCGACGATCAATTCCCGGTAGCTCATGGCGCTTACGCTTCTTCCGGTGCGGCTTGCTGCTTTTCCGCGAGCCGGTTTTCCAGGTAGTGAATGCTCGTGCCGCCTTCGACGAAGCCGCCGTCGAGCATCAGTTCGCGATGCAGCGGGATGTTCGTCTGAATGCCTTCGACGACCATCTCCGACAAAGCGATGCGCATGCGGCGGATCGCTTGTTCCCGGGTCGCGCCATAGGCGATCAGCTTGCCGATCATCGAGTCGTAGTTCGGCGGAACGAAATAGCCATTGTACGCGTGCGAATCGACGCGAATGCCAGGGCCGCCGGGCGTGTGCCACGACGTGATGCGCCCGGGCGAGGGCGTGAAGCGGAACGGGTCCTCGGCGTTGATTCGGCACTCGATCGCGTGACCGCGAAACACGATGTCGCGCTGGCGCATGGCGAGCTTCTCGCCAGCGGCGATGCGGATCTGCTCCTGCACGATGTCGATGCCGGTGATCAGCTCCGTGACCGGGTGTTCGACCTGCACGCGCGTGTTCATTTCGATGAAGTAGAACTCGCCGTTCTCGTAAAGGAACTCGAACGTCCCGGCGCCCAGGTAGCCCATCTTCTTGCAGGCGTCGGCGCAGCGGTCGCCGATGCGCTCGATCAGACGGCGTGCAATGCCCGGCGCGGGCGCTTCCTCGATCACCTTCTGGTGACGGCGCTGCATCGAGCAGTCGCGCTCGCCGAGCCAGATCGCGTTACGGAACGAGTCCGACAACACCTGAATCTCGATGTGGCGCGGGTTCTCGAGAAACTTCTCCATGTACACCTGCGGATTGCCGAATGCGCGCTCGGCTTCCTCGCGGGTCATGTTCACGGCGTTCACGAGCGCCGCCTCGGTATGGACGACGCGCATGCCGCGCCCGCCGCCGCCGCCCGCCGCCTTGATGATGACGGGGTAGCCGATCGAGCGCGCGATCTTGACGATTTCCTTCGGATCGT
>JBQCDS010000064.1:0-10153 GCA_051961035.1 Trinickia sp.
AGCGCGTCATGAAATGCTGACCGACGAAGAGCAGCAGCGACAGCGCGACGACGATCTTCAAGGCGGCAACGCCCAGGGTCATCGGCAAGTCGTGCGAATCGCCGCCGAGCGCCGCGATCACGATCAATAGCGGCACGACGGCCAGATCCTGAAAGAGCAGCACGCCGAAGATATTGCGTCCGTGCTCCGTTTCGATTTCGAGCCGCTCGGCGAGCATCTTGCTGACGATCGCCGTCGACGACATCGCGAGCGCGCCGCCGAGCGCGACGCTGCCTTGCCAGGTCACGTGCGCCCAGCGCTCCAGCACCAGGCCGACGAGCACCGACACACCGATGGTGCCGATCACCTGCAGCAGCCCGAGCCCGAACACGAGCGAGCGCATCGCCCGCAGCTTGGCCAGCGAGAACTCGAGCCCGATCGAAAACATGAGAAAAACGACGCCGAACTCCGCGAGATTCTGCGCGCGCGACGAATCCGGTGCGAGGCCGAGCGCGTGAGGCCCGACGACGATGCCGACCGCCAAGTAACCGAGCATCGGCGGCAAATTCAACGAGCGAAACAGTACGACGCCTACCACTGATGCGAGCAGTAGGAAAAGCGTCATCTCGAGCGGAGAAATCACGTGTTGAGCGTCCTCGTTCGTCAACGGAACGCACGGATGCGCGCGAAGGCGCACCGCGCGTTCGATTTTTGGGACCCTCGATGGGGCTAGGACACGGGGCGGCCAAGCAGCGGCCCGGCGCGGCGAACAACGCCTTTGCTATACTCCGGCGAATGATAGCGAAAATCAATGGCGACCGGGCGTTAGCGCTCGCCCGGGAAGTCCTCGACATCGAAGCCGACGCCGTGCGCGGGCTTCGCGATCAAGTCGACGAGCGCTTTGTCGCAGCCGTCGACTTCCTTTTGAGGTGCCGCGGCCGAGTCGTCGTATCCGGCATCGGCAAATCCGGCCACATCGCCCGCAAGCTCGCGGCAACGCTCGCCAGCACGGGCACCCCCGCGTTCTTCGTGCATCCGGCGGAGGCGAGCCACGGCGATCTCGGCATGGTCACGCAGGACGACGTCTTCATCGCGCTCTCGAATTCCGGCGAATCGGAAGAACTCGTTGCGATCTTGCCGCTCGTCAAACGGCTCGGCGCGAAGCTGATCGCGATGACGGGGCGGCCCCAATCGACGCTCGCCACGCTGGCCGACGTCCACTTGTACGCTGGTGTGCACAAGGAAGCCTGCCCGCTCGAGCTCGCCCCCACGGCCAGTACGACGGCCGCACTCGCGCTCGGCGATGCGCTGGCCATGGCCGTGCTCGATGCGCGAGGTTTCAGCGCCGACGATTTCGCGCGCTCGCATCCGGGCGGCGCGCTGGGCCGGCGGCTGCTTACCTACGTGCGCGACGTCATGCGCACGGGCGATCAGTTGCCGAAAGTGAACGCGAACGCAACGGTGCGCGACGCCCTATTTCAATTGACGTCCAAGCGCATGGGCATGACGGCCATCGTCGACGAACTGGGCCGCGTCGAAGGCATCTTCACCGACGGCGACCTGCGCCGCGTGCTCGAACGCACGGGCGACTTCCGAGAGCTGCCGATCGCCGAAGTCATGACGCGCGCGCCGCGCTCGATCGGCGCCGACCATCTCGCGGTCGAAGCGGTCGAATCGATGGAGCGTCATCGCATCAATCAAATGCTCGTCGTCGACACGGACGGCAAGCTGATCGGTGCGCTGAACATGCATGACCTGTTCTCGAAGAAGGTGATCTGATGGCGGCCGCGTCACTCACGGCAAGCGAACGCGCGAGCCGCGTCAAGCTGATGATTTTCGACGTCGACGGCGTGCTGACCGACGGCGGCCTGATGTTCACGGCGCAGGGCGACACGATGAAGTCGTTCAACTCGATGGACGGCCACGGCCTGAAGCTGCTCGGCGCAGCGGGTATTCGAACGGCGATCATCACCGGCCGCCGCTCCGAAATCGTGGCCGCGCGAGCGCGCGAACTCCATATCTCGCACGTGTTCCAGGGCGCGGCCGACAAGCTCGACGCATTCGCCGAGCTCATGCGCGAGACGAACGTCACCGCCGAAGAGTGCGGCTACATGGGCGACGACTGGCCCGATCTGGCGGTGCTGACACGCTGCGGCTTCGCCGCGGCGCCGGCGAACGCTCACCCGGAAGTGATCGCCCGCGCCCATTGGGTGTCCGAAGCGCGTGGCGGACACGGGGCGGCGCGCGAGGTGTGCGACGCGATCCTGCGCGCCCAGCAGCGCTACGAAGCGCTGCTTGCCGACGCTTGCGCAGCGGGCCGCGCATGAACGCCTCGCGCGTCACGTCGCTGCTGTCTCTGATCGCGCTCGCGGTGCTCGCCGGGGGCACCTACTGGCTGCTGCAAGCGACCCGAACCCCGGGCACGCGCGAAGAGACCGGCGCGAAGACGCATAGCGCCGATTACTTCGTCGACAACTTTTCCATTTCCGAACTCGATCAATCCGGCGCCACGCAGTACCGGCTCACAGCGACCAAGCTGGTGCACTACGAGGACGACGAAAACAGCGACCTCACGCTGCCCGCGATCCGTGCGTTTCAGCCCGGCAGGCCGATCGTCACCGCCACGGGCGAGCGCGGCACCGTCAACGGCGATGCGTCGATCGTCGATTTGTACGATAACGCGCACATCGTGCGCGCGGCCGGCGCTGGCGACCCGGAAATGCAGGCCGATTCGTCTCACTTTCGCGTGTTCGTCAACGATGATGTGATCGAGTCGAAAAACCCGGTTAAACTTCGGCGCGGCCTTTCCGTCGCGACGGCAGATGCCATGAACTACAACAATGTCACCCGCGTGATGCAGCTTTTCGGCAAAGTCCGGGGCGTCATCGCGGCTTCGGATATCTCAGGCGGCGGCACAGCCGGCGCGAGTTCGAAGTAGCCGGGTCCCATCCTTTCGTAGCGTGACTGCATGAACGAATCGTTCTCTCCTAGCGGACGCCAGCCGGCACGAGCCGGCCTAGCAAAGGTGCTCGTGCTCCTACTGACCTGCCTCGCATTCGGGCCCGCCGCCCATGCTGAGCAGGCCGACAAGGATAAGCCGATGAACATCGACGCCAATAACATGACCTACGACGATTTGAAGCAGGTCACGGTATTCACGGGCGTCCCCGGTCATCCTGTCGTCGCGACAAAGGGCACGATACTGATCAGAGCGGATCGCGTGGAAGTGCGTCAAGACCCGCAAGGCTATCAGTACGCCACGGGCACGATGGCGCCCGGCAGCAAGGATCTCGCCTATTTCCATCAGAAGCGCGAAGGCGTCGACGAGTATGTGGAAGGCACCGCCGAGCGGATCGACTACGACGGCAAGAAAGACCTGACCACGCTCACCACGAACGCCACGGTCCGTCGCTTGCAGGGGCTCACCACGGTGATGGATCAGGTACACGGCAGCGTCGTCACGTACGATGGCCAAAACGACTTCTATACGGCGCGCGCAGGCAAGGACGTTGCTGGGCCGGGCAATCCGAGCGGCCGCGTGCATGCGATACTTTCGCCGCGCAACGGCGCCCCGGCGCCTCTGAACGGCGGACCGGCCAAGCTCTCGCCCGCGCCGGCGATTCAAGGAAACGCACCGCAGTGAATACGCTCTCCACCACGCCCGCGACGGTCAACCCGGCATCCATGAGCGAGCCCATCCGCGCGGCCAGCTCGCTCGCCGTGCGCAATTTGAAAAAGCGCTACGGCTCGCGCACTGTCGTCAAGGATGTCTCGCTCGACGTCAAACGCGGCGAGGTGGTGGGCTTGCTCGGGCCGAACGGCGCGGGCAAGACCACGTCGTTTTACATGATCGTGGGGCTCGTGCCGCTCGACGCCGGCGAAATCGTGCTCGATGGCAAATCGATCAGCCTGCTGCCGATTCACAAGCGCGCGGGGCTCGGCCTGTCTTATCTGCCACAGGAAGCATCGGTCTTTCGCAAGCTGACGGTCGAGGAAAACATCCGCGCCGTGCTCGAGCTGCAGCGCGACGGGCAGGGTAAGCGGCTGACGAAATCCGCGATCGAAGCGCGCACCGATGCGCTGCTCGACGAGCTGCAGGTTGCGCATCTGCGGGAAAACCCGGCTCTCTCGCTCTCGGGCGGGGAGCGCCGCCGCGTCGAAATCGCGCGCGCGCTCGCGACGAATCCGAGCTTCATTCTGCTCGACGAACCGTTCGCGGGCGTCGATCCGATCGCGGTGCTCGAGATCCAAAAAATCGTCAAATTCCTCAAGCAGCGCAACATCGGCGTCTTGATCACCGATCACAACGTGCGCGAGACGCTCGGCATCTGCGATCACGCCTACATCATCAGCGACGGCTCCGTCCTTGCAGCCGGGGCGCCGCACGAAATCGTCGAAAACGAAAGCGTGCGGCGCGTCTACCTCGGCGAGCACTTCCGCATGTAAGGTCCGGATCGTCCGGGCGCGGCGTTTTTTTGTGCGATCGGTGCGGGCGGCGATCGTGCTTGCGCGCACCGCTGCGCACCGACAAGGCGCCGCGAGGTTCCCGGCGCGTGGCAAAGTCTCTACAATGAAAGACACATTGCCATGAAAGCCAGCCTCCAACTCCGCCTATCGCAGCATCTTGCGCTGACCCCGCAACTGCAGCAGTCGATCCGATTGCTGCAGTTGTCCACGCTCGAACTGCAGCAGGAAGTCGCGATGGCCGTCGCGCAAAACCCGCTGCTCGAATCCGAAGACGAATGGATTGCCAGCCCGCTGCGCGTCGCCGCGGACGGCACCGTCATCGCACAAGCGCCAACGCCCTCGGCGCCGGAGCCGATGAGCGGCACCGGCTCGTCGTCCGAAAGCACGGAACGCAGCGACGGCGCGAGTTCGGAAGAGTTCGGCCCGCTCGGTGGCAGCGACGGCGCCGATTCGTCGCAGTGGAACCTCGACGACTACGGCCGCTCGTCGGGTGCCTCCGACGACGACGACCTGCCCCCTTTGCAGATTCACGAATCGACCACGACGCTGCGCGATCACCTGATGGCGCAGTTGCGCGTCACGCAAGCGAGCCCGCGCGACCGCGCGCTGATCACGTTCCTGATCGAATCGCTCGACGACGACGGCTATCTGACGGCCTCGCTCGACGAGATATTGGCCGATTTGCCCGACGAGCTCGAGGTCGACCTCGACGAACTCGGCGCGGCGCTCGCACTGCTGCACAGCTTCGACCCGGCAGGGGTCGGCGCGCGCTCGGCGTCGGAGTGCTTGCGGCTGCAACTGCTGCGCCTGCCCCCGTCGCCCACGCGCAAGCTCGCGCACGAAATTGCCGCCAACCATCTCGAACTGCTCGCCGCACGCGATTTCACGCGCTTGCGCAAGCAACTGAAGGCCAACGACGACGAACTGCGCGACGCGCATGCGATGATCCGTTCGCTCGAACCGTTTCCGGGGGCGGCCTACGGCAAGGCGGAAGCCGATTACGTGGTGCCCGACATCATCGTGCGCAAAACGTCGGCCGGCTGGCAGGCGGAACTCAATCCCGAGGTCGTCCCGCGCCTGCGCATCAACCACCTGTACGCGAACATCTTGCGCAACAACCGCGGCGATCCGGGCAGCGGTTCACTGCGCCAGCAGCTGCAGGAAGCGCGCTGGCTCATCAAGAATATCCAGCAGCGCTTCGAGACGATCCTGCGCGTCGCGCAGGCCATCGTCGAGCGCCAAAAGAACTACTTCGTGCACGGCGAAATCGCGATGCGCCCCTTGGTTTTGCGGGAAATAGCTGATACGCTGGGCTTGCACGAATCGACGGTTTCGCGTGTGACGACCGGCAAGTACATGCTCACGCCCTTCGGGACGCTCGAGTTCAAGTTCTTCTTCGGCTCGCACGTGTCGACCGATACGGGGGGCGCGGCCTCGTCGACGGCCATTCGCGCGCTCATCAAGCAACTGATAGGAGCAGAAGACTCGAAAACGCCTCTTTCGGACAGCCGCATAGCCGAACTGCTGGCGGAACAAGGATTCGTGGTCGCACGTCGGACGGTTGCGAAGTACCGCGAAGCACTCAAGATCCCCGCAGTCAACTTGCGTAAGTCTCTTTAGGGTCGACATATTCCCTAGGCTTTCCGCGTTTTTGCGGGAAGCGTTTACCGGCGCTGACGCCACCGGCAATACCGGCCGGCCGACACGACCCGCCGCTCAGTCTCGCGGGGTGACGACACGAGCGGGCCGCTCCCGACCGGCGCAGCCGCACCTTTGGTGCCAGGCAGCCATTTGTTTGGAGAGCACTATGAATCTGAAGATCAGTGGACACCATCTCGATGTAACGCCAGCGTTGCGAGAATACGTGATCACCAAGCTCGATAAGGTGCTAAGACATTTCGACCAGGTGATCGATGGCAATGTGGTCCTCTCGGTCGACAACCATAAGGAAAAGGATAAGCGGCAGAAGGTTGAAATCAGCCTTCACTTAAAGGGCAAGGACATCTTCATCGAAAGCGCGAACGGCGATCTATACGCGGCGATCGATCTCATGGTCGATCGGCTCGACCGACAAGTCGTGCGCCACAAGGGGCGCATCCAAGAACATCAGCATGACGCGATCAAGCATCAAGACGTGTCGCCGCCCGCGATAGGCGAACAAGCGCAGTAGCCGATCGCCGCGGCACGATGCCGCACCCCGCATGAAAGCCGCCCTTGCCCGGGCGGCTTTGTCGTTGATGCATGCGAATGTTTCCTCGCTAGGCACGGCGCGCCATATGCTTCGGCCCTGATCTATAATGTGCCGGTTATTGAAGGGGCCGCCGGTCGCGGCAGAGCCCGACCGCGTCGGTCCACCGAGCGGGCCGAAAATCGAGAACCAGCCAGTTGCCGCGAGGAGCGCCCAGGCGCCGCGTTAGCCTGCCAACATGAATCGTTTAGCCAAATTTCTTCCGCTCGAAAACGTCGTCGTCGGCCTTTCGGTTACCAGCAAAAAGCGTGTTTTCGAGCAAGCGGGCTTGATTTTCGAAAACCAAAACGGAATCGGCCGCAGCGCAGTCACCGACAACCTCTTCGCCCGCGAACGGCTCGGATCCACAGCGCTAGGCGAAGGCGTCGCAATCCCGCACGGGCGCATCAAGGGTTTGAAGCAGCCGCTGGCCGCGTTCGTGCGGCTCGAGCAGCCGATCCCGTTCGAAGCGCCGGATGGCCAGCCCGTATCGCTGCTCATTTTCCTGCTCGTGCCCGAGCAGGCCACCCAGCAGCACTTGGAAATCCTCTCGGAAATCGCGCAGCTGTTATCCGACCGCGAAGCGCGCGAGCGTCTACACACCGAACCGAATCGCGACGAGTTGCATCGCCTGCTCACCCAATGGCACCCTTGAGCATGCTTGCCGCGCCCGGCGCACGCGGTTAGGCGCGTCGGCGCGGTGCATGCCGTTCATCGGCCTTGGCGGGCAGGTCGGCACACGTCGGCGCCGCGCGTCGCGGTCAACCTGGAGCACGGGATTCATGGACACGTCCAGCATCAACGCCCAAAGTATTTTCGACGACAACGCCTCCATGCTCAAACTGAGCTGGCTGACAGGGCACGAAGGCTGGGAGCGCGGGTTTTCCGCGGAAACGGTCGCCAATGCAACGTCTAGCGCCGATCTCGTCGGCCACTTGAACTTGATCCACCCGAACCGGATCCAGGTGCTCGGCGAGGCCGAGGTCAATTACTACCAGCGACAATCGGACGAAGATCGCTCGCGGCACATGGCCGAGCTGATCGCGCTCGAGCCGCCGTTTCTCGTCGTTGCCGGCGGCGTGGCCGCGCCGCCCGAACTCGTGTTGCGCTGTACGCGCTCGTCCACGCCGCTGTTCATGACCACCATGTCGCCGGCCGCCGTCATCGATAGCCTGCGCCTGTATATGTCGCGCATCCTCGCGCCGCGCGCGACGCTGCACGGCGTATTTCTCGATATTTTGGGCATGGGCGTGCTGCTCACGGGCGATTCGGGCCTCGGCAAGAGCGAACTGGGCCTCGAACTGATCAGCCGCGGGCATGGCCTCGTGGCGGACGATGCGGTCGACTTCGTGCGGCTGGGGCCCGATTTCGTCGAGGGCCGCTGCCCCCCGCTGCTGCAAAATCTGCTCGAGGTGCGCGGGCTGGGCCTGCTCGACATCAAAACGATCTTCGGCGAAACGGCCGTGCGCCGCAAGATGAAGCTCAAGCTCATCGTGCAACTCGTGCGCCGGCCAGACGGCGAGTTCCAGCGCCTGCCGCTCGAAAGCCAAACCGTCGACGTGCTCGGGCTGCCGATCAGCAAAGTGACGATCCAGGTGGCGGCGGGCCGCAACCTCGCCGTGCTCGTCGAAGCCGCCGTGCGCAACACCATTTTGCAGTTGCGCGGCATCGACACATTGCGCGATTTCATGGATCGGCAACGGATTGCGATGCAAGATCCGGATAGTCAGTTGCCCGGCAAACTCATGTGAAACCCCTCGCCGTTTGAATCGGCTCGCCGCGCGGCCCCGCGCGGCACTTTCGTCGGCGTGGGCCGAGCCCGGATGCAAGTGCTATGATGAAACGAACTGGTCCTCCCCCATGCGCATCGTTCTAATCACCGGCATTTCCGGCTCCGGCAAATCCGTAGCGCTCAACGCGCTGGCCGACGCCGGTTATTACTGCGTCGACAATCTACCCCCGCGCTTTCTGCCCGCGCTCGCTCAATATTTGGCGAACGACGTCGACAGGCACGAACGGCTGGCCGTGGCCATCGACGCGCGTTCGAGCGCCTCGCTCGACGATATGCCCGGCATCATCCGCGATCTGGCGAGCGAGCACGACGTACGCGTGCTGTTTCTCAACGCGAGCACGCAATCGCTGATTCAACGCTTTTCTGAAACGCGCCGGCGCCACCCGCTCTCCGGCTCGCCCGCGCATGACGCCGACGTCGGCTTGCTGGCCTCGCTCGAGGAAGCGATCGAGCGCGAGCGCGAACTCGTCGCCCCGCTAGCGGAGTTCGGTCATCAGATCGATACAAGCAATCTGCGCGCGAACGTATTGCGCGCGTGGGTGACGCGCTTCATCGAAGAGCAGCGCGAAGGCCTGATGTTGATGTTCGAATCGTTTGGTTTCAAGCGCGGCCTGCCGCTCGATGCCGATTTCGTCTTCGACGTGCGCGCCCTGCCCAACCCCTACTACGATCATCGCCTGCGCCCCTTGACGGGCCGCGACCAGTTGGTGATCGATTATCTCGACGCGTTGCCGATCGTTCATGAGATGATCGACGACATTCAAACCTTCGTGATGAAGTGGCTGCCGCGTTTTCGCGAAGACAACCGCAGCTACTTGACCGTCGCGATCGGCTGCACGGGCGGGCAGCATCGCTCCGTGTTCATCGCCGAAACACTCGCCGCGCGCCTTTCGCGCGAGGCGACCGTGATCGTTCGGCATCGCGACGCGCCGGTTTCCATCGACGAATCGTCGAGATTAGTGGCCTCACTAACCGCCTAACCCGCCGCGGCCTACGCGGCTATTGCAAGCGTGCGCCATGTCCACTCCTCCTGCCGTCTACGCTGATCTACCGCTCTTCCCGCTGCACACCGTGCTGTTTCCGGATGGGCTGTTGCCGTTGAAGGTCTTCGAGGCACGCTACCTCGATATGATCCGCGCCTGCTTGCGTGAGCACTCGCCGTTCGGCGTCTGCTTGCTCAAAAGCGGCGGCGAAGTCGCGCAGGAAAACGTGCCTTGCGTGCCCGAAACCGTCGGCACGCTGGCTCGAATCGATCAATGCGATGTCGACGATTACGGCATGCTGCTCGTGCGCGCGCGCGGGACACAGCGCTTTCGTCTTTTATCGCATCGCAAGGAGCCAAGCGGGCTGCTCGTCGGAATGGCCGAGCCGCTGCCCGACGACGTCCCGCTCGAGGGCGTCGACGTGCTGGCGAAGTTCGGGGCCTGCGCCGAGGTGCTCGAACGCATCATCGGGGCGCTGCGCGAGCGCGATGCCGAGAGCCTGCCGTTCGCCGAGCCGTTTCGCTTCGACGATCCGAGCTGGGTGTCGAATCGTCTGTCGGAAGTGCTCCAAATCCCGCTGCGCGCGCGTCAAAAGCTCATGGAACTGGCCGATGTGAACGAGCGCATCGATGCCGTCCATCACTACATGCAGCAGCATCAACTGCTTTAGCGCGCGGGCGTCCGCGCCCCGACGCATCAGACGAG
>JBQCDS010000065.1:0-5140 GCA_051961035.1 Trinickia sp.
CAAACCGGCTGCGCATTCTGATCGTCGACGACAATGCCGACGCCGCGCTATCGCTCGGGATGGTTTTGCACGAGCATGACATACGCATCGCGCACAACGGAGCGGAGGCGCTTCAAATCGCGGCGGCTTTCAAACCACGCATCGCGTTTCTCGACCTCGGTTTGCCTGACATCAGCGGCTATGAGGTCGCGCGTCGGCTCAGGGAGCGGCATGCATGCGGCGTGCGCCCCGAGATCGTCGCTGTGTCGGGATACGGTCAACCAGAAGACCACGCACGCTCGACGAAAGCCGGTTTCGACATCCATCTGATCAAACCCGTGGAGATCGAAGCGCTTCTTGCGATCGTGGCGCAAGTCGCAAGTCGACGGCAAGCGTTTCCGTCGATCATGCGTTGAATAACGTCGACTGGCGCAAGGCGTAGGGCTCGTCAAGCCCCCGCCCCGGTCGTGCTTTAAACGATCCGCACAGGAATCGACTTCGCGCCCGGCACCTTGCTTTCCTTTGCGTAGTGCCACAAGGGCAGCAGGATGTTGCATTCGGGGTAATAGCCACCGATGCAACCTTCGGGAATTTCGTACGCCTTAATCTCGAGGCCCTCCAGACGTCGATCGATGCCATCGTCCGCGATCGTTTGCAATGTCACTTTCTGGCCTTCGCTCAGGTGACGTTTCTCGATGTCGGCCTTGTTCATCAAAATCACCATGCGCGTGCCCTTCACGCCGCGGAAGCGATCGTCGATGTTGTAGATCGTCGTGTTGAATTGACTGTCGCTGCGCAGCGTCATCAGGCGTAACGCTTCCGGGCTTTTCTCTGGCATATCCGGATCCTCGCCCAACGAATGGGGAACAAGGAATTCGGCCTTGCCGGATTTCGTCTTCCATTTTCGTTCGCGCGCTGCAAGCGGACGGTGAAAGCCGCCCGGTGTCCACATGCGCGCGTTGAAGTCGTGGAATATTTCGGGGTAGGTCTTCGCGATTTCGTCGCGAACCAGCGCATAGTCGTCGCGCCAGGTGTCCCAGTTCACCGTCGAGCGCTCGCCAAGCGTCGCCTTGGCAATTCCCGCGACGATGAACGGTTCGGGCCGTGCTTTGTCGCTGGCCGGTTCAGTCACGCCTTTCGATCCATGCATGCATCCGGTGCTGTCCTCCATCGAGACCGCCTGATCGCCCAGCGGCGTGCGATGAAACTCGATCCGGCTGAGACACGGCAGTACGTAGGAAATCTCCCCATCCACGAGATGACTGCGATTGAGCTTCGTGGCGACGTTCACGGTTAGGCGCAAGCGGCCCCAGGCCGGCTCGGTTTGAAGACGGTCCGGCACGGACCGTACGAGGTTTCCACCAAGATTGAAGACGGCTTTGACCTCGCCCTTCACGATCTGCTCGAACGCCTCGACGGTGTTCAAGCCTTTCTTCCTCGGAGGCTCGAATGAAAACTGTTTTGCAAGCTGATCGAGCGGTGCGAGCTCCGGCTTTTCAGTGATTCCGACGGTGCGCTGGCCCTGAACATTCGAATGGCCGCGTATCGGCGAAGGGCCCGCCCCCGGCTTTCCAATATTTCCGCGCAGAAAGAGCAAGTTGCACAGCATCCGGACGTTCTGAACACCGAGACGGTGCTGCGTCAATCCCATCCCATAGTGGGCCATGACGGCGTTGGCCCGCATATAGTCGGCGGCGGCATTGAGGAGCGCGGCACGCCCCAATCCACTGATTTTTTCGATATCGCTCCATTCGGTCGAGCGCGCGCAAGCGGCGAATTCCTCGAAGCCCGTGGTGTGCTCTTCGATGAACGCGACATCGATGACGCGAGGCAGGCCTTCCTCTTTCGCCTTGTCGTCGGCTTCGATCACCGCCTTGCAAATACCGAGCATCGCTGCCGTGTCGCCCCCGGTTTTGACCTGATGATATTGCGTGCTGATCTGCGTTTGCGCGGGCGTCAGCATTTCAACCGGGTTCTGCGGATTCGCGAACGAGACGAGCCCCGGCTCGCGCAGCGGGTTGAACGTGATGATCGGAACCCCTCGCTTACGCGCGTATTGCAGATGATGAAGCATCCGCGGGCTGTTCGTGCCGACGTTTTGTCCGAAGAAAAACATGAGGTCGGTCTTGTCGAAGTCATCGAGCGTGATGGTGCCGACACCGACGCCGATCGCTTCCTTCAACCCGACGCTTGAACTTTCATGACACATGTTCGAACTGTCCGGCAAATTATTGCAGCCATACATGCGCGCGAAAAGTTGGTACATGTAGGAAGTTTCGAGCGAAGCGCGCCCGGATGTATAGAAGACGACCTTTTCTGGATCGAGCGCATTCAGTTCTTTGCCGATCTCCGCAAACGCTTCGTCCCAACTCACTTCCACATACTTGTCGGTCGCTGCGTCGTATCGCATGGGCGCGGTGAGCCGGCCGGCCTCTTCCAGATCGTGGTCGTGCCACCTCAGCAGTGAAGTGACCGTGTTGAGTCGGAAGAACTCCGGCGTCATGCGCTTGGCCGTCGTATCCCACGCCGTGGCTTTCGCACCGCTTTCGCAGAACTCGAACGTATGAGGATCGGCCGGCTTCGCCCACGAGCAGCTCACGCACTGGAAGCCGTCGGGTTTGTTCTGCTTGAGCAAGATCGCGCTGTCTTTCAGCGGTACCTTTTCCTGCGCCAAGATGCCGGCGACTGCCTTCAGAGATCCCCAACCGCCAGACGCGAACGGATAGGAAGGGGCTTTCGTCTCGTTGTCTTTACTCACGGTCACGGTTCCTTGGAAAGGGTGGAACACTGGCCGGGCAGCAAGTTCCGTTCCGTTGCGACGACATGCATTCGGATGCATGTGGGTGGCAAGGCAGCAAGGCGGCATTGCGGTATGGCGGCGTCGGGCGCGGGGCATACTTTCTGCTGTCCTTCATGGCCGCATGGGATCGCGGGGTCGCTCGTCAACATCATCGCAGCAATAGCGTTTCGGGAGCGCCGATGCCTAAAGCCATCATTTTCGATATCGACGGTACGCTGATCGACTCGGTGGATCTTCACGCGCTGGCGTGGCGCGATGCATTCGAGCGCTTCGGCCACACCGTGAGCTTCGAGCAAGCGCGCAGTCAGATCGGCAAGGGCGGCGACAAATTGCTGCCCGTCTTTCTAACCGGTGAACAGCTTCGCGATCATGGAAAGGAATTGGACGCCTGGCGCGGCGAACACTTCAAGAGCCGGTATCTGTCCATGGTGCGACCGTTTTCCGCCGTTCCTGATCTGATGAATGCACTCCGCCAGCGCGGGCTAAAAATCGCGATTGCTTCGTCCGCCAAAAAGGACGCCTTGCAGGCCTATCTACGCATCGCGGCGATCGGCGAACTCGTCGATGAAACGGTGTCGTCGGCAGACGTCGATGAATCGAAGCCCGCTCCCGATGCTTTCGAAGTAGCGGTGCGGCGCCTGAACGTCGCGCCGTCGGACGCCGTCGCGGTGGGCGATACGCCGTACGACGCTCAGGCCGCGGGAAAGCTCGGCGTGAAAACGGTTGGCGTGCTGTCGGGCGGTTTCACCGAGGAAGCGCTGAAGCAGGCGGGGTGCATCGCGGTGTATCCGGGGCCGGCGGCGTTATTTGCGTGCTTGGATGCATCGCCGCTCGTGAAATAGCCGATCATTGGCGCGCGGTTCCAGGCACAGGGAATGCGGCATGCCGCAGCCAGCCCAGCGACACGTGTGCGACCGTCCGCCACCGCGCGGGCTCCAAGGAGAGCTGAGATGGGAGATAACGCTTCAAAGATGTCGCCGTCGATCACTGCCATGATCCGGCTCGATCACATGCACGTGCTGGCGGCGTCGCACCGCTATCACTCGTTCACGCCATGGTGGCGCAAGCGCGCGATCGTCAATGGGGTATGCGCCGCAGTCGAAATTCACGCGCAACTCGAGGAAGAGATTTTTTACCCCGCGCTCGATCGCGCGCTCGGCAACGAAGAGACATTGGCAAAAAGCCGTCCCGAGCACGACGAGATGCGCGCAACGATCGCGAAACTTCGTGCGACCGGGCCCGAAGATGCGGCGTATGACGGGCTCTTTCATCAACTGATTCGCGAAGTCGTTCACCATGTGGCCGATGAAGAGACGGTGCTCTTGCCCGATGCCGAGCGCGTGCTGAAAAACGAGTTGCATTCGCTGGGTGCGGCGATGACACGACGTCGCATGGAGTTGGTCGGCGAACGTCCGGCCGAGATCGCGCTGAACACCGCGAAGACGTTCCCGTTCGCCACGATGTTGCTCGGCTCCGCTGTGCTCTTCGCCGTATTGCACTGCTTGCCGAAGGCGCGCCGCAAATCGCGAGCTTAAACGCGCTTAGCGCGCTGAGCGGCGTGAGCAACGCGTATGCATCGAACGGTGCGTTATCGGCTCGTACCGCGCGCATCGCCGTCGCGCGCGGCGCCGGGCTCAGCGGTTCGAGTGCCACCGAGTGCGGCGGTGGTCTCGGCACCGAGAAGGAAAACAACCGCGCAAAAGTATAGCCACATCATAAGGACTGCTAACGATCCGGCCGCGCCGAACGCGCCTGCCGTGCCGGCATGGGACAAGTACAGCACGAACACGTGCCGCCCCCCGGTAAAGAGGAGCGCGGCAATGAAGCCCCCGGCGAACGCGTATCGCCACATCACGTGTTTGTCGGGCAACCACTTGATCAGCGCGCCTAGGCCCAAGGAGAGCAGGACAAGCGCCAGCAGCGACTGCAAGATATTGGCGATGATGCTGAGCGCCGTGCTCCCGAACAGCGCCCGGCCGGCCGTCTGGATCGCCACGTCGACCACGAGCGACACGAGAAGCAGGAAGGCGAGCCCCATTACAAGGCCGAGTGAAACCAGTCGCGCACGCAGCAGCAATGCGACACCCGCCAATCCTGTCGGCGACGGCGCCTCGAACACCACATCGAGCGCCGTGTTGAGGGAAGAGAACGTCGCTGATGCACCGATGGCCAGCAGCACCACGGAAAGGATCGCAGCGATACCGCTACCGCTGCCATAGTGCGCATGCGCAACGATGGCCTGCATGGCGGAAGCCGCATCGTTGCCGAGCACATCCTTCACTTGGCCGAAAATGCGCCCCTGCGCCGCATCGCGGCCGAACACCCAGCCCACGACGGCAAGTACGATCAGCAGCGTGGGCG
>JBQCDS010000066.1:0-9059 GCA_051961035.1 Trinickia sp.
TTCGACCACATGCAGGTCGCGCTGTCGATCGGCGTGCAGCGGATGGTGCGCTCCGCTCTCGGCGGCGCGGGCGTGATGTTTTCGATCGACACGGAAACCGGGTTTGACCGAATCGTACTGATCAATGCAGCGTGGGGGCTGGGCGAGAACGTCGTGCAAGGTGCCGTCGACCCGGACGAATACGAGGTATTCAAGCCGTTGCTCGACGAGCCGGGATGCGCGCCGATCATCGGCAAGAAGCGCGGCGAGAAGGCGCACAAGATGGTCTATGCGAAGAGCGACACCCATCCGACGAAGAACGTGCCAACGTCGCGGGCAGAACGCGCGGCGTTCGTGCTGAGCGACGCGGAAATCCTTTCGCTGTCGCGCTCGGCTTGCGCGATAGAAGCGCACTACGGGCAGCCGATGGACATCGAATGGGCGAAGGATGGCGCGAGCGGCGAGATGTTCATCGTGCAGGCGCGCCCTGAAACCGTTCAATCGCGCCGCGAAGCGAGCTCGGTCAGAAGCTACCGGCTTCGCCGGTCCGGGCGCGCGCTGTTGCGCGGCGTCAGTGTCGGCGAAGCGATCGCGACGGGCGCCGTGTGCGTGATCGAGCATGCGCGCGACATGCATCGTTTCATCGACGGTGCGGTGCTCGTTACCGCCACGACCGATCCCGACTGGGTGCCCGTCATGCGCCGCGCCGCCGCGATCGTCACGGATCATGGGGGCCGCACCTCCCATGCGGCCATCGTCAGCCGCGAGCTCGGCTTGCCCGCGATCGTCGGCACGGGCAATGCCACGCGCCTTTTGCACGACGAGCAGGACGTGACCGTCTCGTGCGCCGAAGGCGACGAAGGCTTCGTGTACGAGGGGACGGCCGAGTTCGATGTCGAGGAGATCGATTTCGAGTCGATCCCGCGCACGCGCACGAACGTGATGCTCAATCTCGCCAATCCGGCAGCGGCGTTTCGTTGGTGGCGCCTGCCGGCCGATGGCGTGGGCCTGGTGCGGATGGAGTTCGTCGTGAGTCACGACATCAAGATTCATCCGATGGCGCTCGTGCGATTTTCCGAACTGGCCGATGCGGGTGTGAAGCAGCAAATCGAGGAATTGACGGCGGGATATGCGGACAAAGCCGAGTATTTCGTCGACCGCCTTGCGCTCGGTCTTGGGCGTATCGCAGCTGTACAGTATCCGAAGCCCGCCATCATTCGCATGAGCGACTTCAAGACCAACGAATATGCGCATCTCATCGGCGGGCAGGCGTTCGAGCCGCACGAGGAAAATCCGATGCTCGGCTTTCGCGGCGCGTCGCGCTACTACTCGCCGCGCTACCGCGAAGGCTTCGCGCTCGAGTGTAGGGCGATCCGGCGCCTGCGCGAGAATATGGGCCTGCGCAATGTAGTGGTCATGATTCCGTTTTGCCGTGCGGTGAGCGAAGCCGATCAGGTGCTCGACGTCATGGCGCAGAACGGGCTGCGCCGTGGCGACGCCGGCCTGCAGGTGTACATGATGTGCGAGATTCCATCGAACGTCATACTCGCGTCCGAATTCGCGCGGCGCTTCGATGGTTTTTCGATCGGCAGCAACGATCTGACGCAGTTGACGCTCGGCGTCGATCGCGACTCGGCGGAGCTAGCGCAACTTTTCGACGAGCAAGACGACGCCGTGAAATGGATGATCCGCCACGTGATCGAAAACGCGCATCGGGCGGGCGCGAAAGTGGGCTTGTGCGGCCAGGCGCCGAGCGATCACCCGGAATTCGCGGCGTTCCTCGTCGCGTGCGCAATCGATTCGATGTCGGTCAGCCCGGACAGCTTCATCGATGTCAAACGCCAGGTTGCGGCAGCGGAATCGGCGACGCCGCGTGCAGCGAGCGCTTGAACGGGCGGGGCCTTCTTTGAAGATGCGTTTTGATCATGAGAGCTCCGTCGCATCGACATCGACATCGGGCGGATGGACGATCAGCGGGCCTGCCAAGATAGACGATGTAGACAGTGCCCATCATGAGAGCGGAAGGGAACAGCAAGTACCGATTAGCGATCGCTAATGGCGTTGCACACGCTGCCGTCACCGCGGCAGCCTGCGGTAACGATCAGCGCGCGGCCGCCTTGTGCTCGCGCAGTTTCGGCGCTGTGACTGTAGCGGCGGGCTCAGGTAGCTTCGCCGGTACGGAAGCCGCACCATGGAACTCGGCGATCTCCGATAACCGCCTGCAGTAATCCATCGCCTGCGATGCGCAGCCAGGTAGCATCAACCAGCCGATTGCTGTATAGGTGAGCGGATCGCGCGCGAGCGCGCAGCGCGCCATGGTTTCTCGGCATAGGGCCTGCCAGTCGGCGCACGCTTTCATCTGCAACTGCGCGAACGCCGCGTACTGCTCCATGATAGCCGGTGCGCCGTTATGTACACCCTCGGGGGTCGCGGCGTTGCCGACGAACGGGAACAAGCCAAAGGAGGACATGAGCATCTCCATCGAGAGTTTAAAGATGCATCGGCGCATCAGTCATTCAGCGAATCGAGCGAAGTCGGATACTTGCCGATGGTTTGCCTGGCGATAGCCGGTTCGTCATGCGTCGCACCAATCGAAGTCGACAAGGTACGAGTGCCCGGCAGTTGTGCGCTTGTAAGTGCACGTTAATGGCATTGGCAGGGCGTGGTTTGATCTCGGTCAAGAGAAGCGCCGCTCGCGCGAAGTGTTGATCCGCATCAAATGCCCTGCGGTCGGATGCGCGAGCATCCAACCTAGTTTGTACGCCGGTCATCGCTCTACAACGCAGTGCGGATACCTAATGACAGCTCGCGATACAGCCATTGCGCACACTCAGCTCCCGGCCGCCGAATCGTTAGCCATGGAGGACGTTGACTATCTGCTGATCGGCGGCGGGCCTGCGAGCGCGACAGCGGCGCATACGCTGCGCAGCGAGGGAGCGCGGGGCCGCATCGTCATGCTGTGCGCGGAAAGCGTGCCGCCATATAACCGCCCGGGGTTGATCAAGCGCTTTCTCACAGCGCAGACGGACCCGCAGCGGCTGGCGAGCTATCCCGACGCGTCCTACGCTCAGAGCCGCATCGAGACGCGGCTCGGCGCTACGGCAACGCATGTGGATCCGGGCAACCGAGTCGTCGAAACCGCTTCCGGCCCCGCGTTTCGCTATGGCAAGCTGCTTCTTGCGACGGGTGGCGCCGCAAAGCCGCTCGCGGTGCCCAATGCGGCGCTTTCCGGCATCCACTATCTGCACGGCCTCGCCGATGCGCGAAGTCTTCGTGAGGCTGCGCTAAACGCGCGGCGCGCTGTCATCGTCGGTGCGAGCTTCGTCGGACTGGAGATGGCCGAATGGCTCGTCGGTCAAGGAATCGAGGTGACGATTCTCGAAAGCGGCGATCGCGTGCTTTCGGCGCTGCGGGCCATGTCGGTTTCGAATCTGTTCCGGCAACTGTGCACGGCGCGTGGGGTGAAGGTTCAATTGGGCGTAACCGTCGCACGCTTCCAAGGCTCGGAACGTATCGAGCATGTCGTTACCACGACGGGCGCCATCATCGACTGCGATCTCGTCGTGGCGGCGATCGGCATCGTGCCGCACACGGAGTTTCTGGCGGGTAGCGGCATCGAGACGCACGACGGCGTGCTTGTCGACGCGTTCTTACAGACGAGCCATCCGGATGTCTTCGCCGCGGGTGACGTCGCTCGTTTCGACGATAGCGTGTTTCGCGTGAGCCGCCGCATCGAGCACTGGGACAATGCGGTCCGGCAAGGGCGAATCGCCGCGCGCAACATGCTAGGCAAGCGTGAGCCTTACCGCGAGGTGTCGATGTATTTCGGCGACATGTTCGGCGTGAGCTTCAATTTTCTCGGCGCGGCGGATGACGATACGGCGACGATCGAGCGCGGCGCGTTCGGCAGCGACAGCTTTGCACTGCTGTATATGAAGGGCGATGCGCTGCAAGCGTCGTTTTAGGTGGCGCGGCCAGCCGAGGAGACACAGGCCACCGAAACGTTTATCCGCTATCGGACGGATCTAGCGTCCTACCGAGCGCAACTTGGCGATCTCGACTTCGAGCTTGCCTCGATTCCGTCGCAGACGGTGCTGATCCTGCAAGGCGGCGGGGCATTGGGAGCATTCGAGTGTGGCGCGATGCGCGCACTACAGTCGCGCGGCGTGATTCCCGATGTGGTCGCGGCGGTGTCGATCGGCGCATTTAACGGTGCGATTATCGCGAGCAACCCGGGGTGTGCCGACGAAGCGCTCTCCGCTTTCTGGGAGGACGTGAGCATTGGCGTGCCTGATGCGCTCGTCGCGCAGCTCGGCAGCGCGTTCGTGTTCTGGTACGTGCTGTCGTTCGGCGTGCCGCACCTGTGCGTGCCGCGGTGGTTGAGCATGCCGTATCCGCTGCTCGCCTCGTCCCCTTGGTGGACGAGCCTGTACGATACGACTCCCGCCATCAAGCTCATCGAACGATACGTGGATTTTGCGCGATTGAAGACGAGCCCCATCCGGCTGCTGATCAGTGCGGTCGATGTGGCGAGCGGCGATCTGAGGATATTCGATAGCTACGTCGACGATCTCACGCCGCAACATTTGCTCGCGAGCGGAAGCCTGCCACCCGGTTTCCCGTGGACCTTCATCGACAATCATGCCTACTGGGATGGCGGCATCGTCAGCAATTCGCCGCTCGATCTCGTCGTGGAGCGGTGCGGTTCGATCGGGCGGCGTGTGTTCATCGTCGCTCTGTTTTCGGGTGCCAGGCCGCTACCGACGAATCTGCTCGAAGTCTTGCTCCGGCGCGACGAGATTGTCTATACCGACCGCGTGCGCAACGATCTTCGCATTCAGGAGTACGCCAACGACGTGCGTGCACTCGTCACGGAACTGACCCATCGGCTCAGCGAAGACGAAGCGCGCAAGCTGCGTCACCATCCGCAATACATCCGGCTGATGGGTAACCGCGCGCCGACGCAAATCACCTGTATCGCGCTCACGGAAGGGGCGGGCGAGGGGCCCGCGAAGGATTACGATTTCTCGGAATCGTCGATTCGACGATTGCAGCAACGCGGGTTCGAGGCGGCGCTCGCCGCGCTCGAATCGGTACCGTACGTCTCGCAGGGCGAGCTTGACGATCGTCAAGCCGGTGCGGACAGGGCATCCTAGACTGCGTTTATCGCCTGACGACGTCGGCTACGGGAGCGACACATGCAAACCATGAAGATGAAAATCACGAGCGACTATGTCGCTTTAGAGGGCCTGGTGTGCGTTCCACGCGGCGCACAAGGCATCGTCGTATTCGCTCATGGTAGCGGCAGCAGCCGCCTGAGCCCCCGCAATCAGGAGGTGGCCAGCGTGTTGCAGCGCGCAGGTCTCGCGACGCTGCTGTTTGATTTGTTGACGGCCGACGAGCATGCGCACGACGCGCTGACGGCCGAATACCGCTTCAATATTCAATTGTTGGCACGGCGCCTGTCCGGCGCCCTCGACTGGCTGCGCACGCAGCCTGACTTGTCTGGGCTGTCCGTTGGACTCTTTGGCGCTAGCACCGGTGCCGCGGCAGCGCTGAGCGCGGCGGCGGAGCGTCCCGAGGGGGTACGGGCCGTCGTATCGCGCGGCGGGCGTCCCGACCTCGCCCGCGAGGCTTTGCCCCTCGTTAAAGCGCCGACTTTGCTGATCGTGGGCGAGCTCGACACCGAGGTGATTCGTCTCAATCGGCTCGCGGCCGATCATCTGGTGTGCGAGCACGAGATCGTTATCGTGCCCGGCGCGACGCATTTGTTCGAGGAACCGGGCAAGCTCGAAGAAGCCGCCCGTCTCGCCTCCGAATGGTTCCTGCCGCGCCTCGCCACGAGCGAGGGGCCCACCGTCTCCGGGGTCATGTCTTATGAATGATGCCTACGAACGCCGAGCGCTGCTGCTCCATTTGGGCAGCATGCTGCAGACATTGAGTCGACTCTTGGAGTGGGAAAGCAGCGACGAAAACGTCGGCGAATTGATCGCCAAGCAGCCCATGCTTGCCGATGTACCGCTCCTGGAATATGCACCGGAGCATTGGTCGATGCGTGATTTCACAGCCGCCGCGCTTCACGCGTTCTGCCTCTGGCCGCAGCAGTTGCTGGATGAGCCGCTCGATCGGATCGCGCTCGCCATTTCGGTGCGCGATCATTTATTCGCCTCGAACCCGGATGGCTGGGCCGCGTACGCGGCGACGCTTCGCGCGCAGGTGTCCTGGTTCGGCGAAGGCTTGCCGCCTACGAGCATCGCTTTGCGCGATCGTCCGCGCGAAGGCGCGAGACGCGCGGGCCCGCCGCTGCAAGCTTCCGGTGCGAGAAGCTAATCAGGTTCGCGAGGCGTGAGTTGCCCGCGCCGAATGTATCTTTCGGCGCTCGGTTCTCGGCGTTGCGCGCTATCTATCCGAGCGTTGGTTGCGCGACCGCGCGCCGGCTGACCTGACAGCCACCCGCGGCAAGCGCCGAGGCGATCGAGCACTGCGCCCCAGAACGTTGCGTCGTCGAAGGAATCGAGCGGCGTGTCGGTGTCGACAGCGATGACCAACGCCGATTCGTCCTCCGACAGCGGCTCGGCTTCCGTCAGTTGGAGCCTTAATACGGTTTCGTCTGCGTCCGACGCTTCTCCCGCCTGCATCGCTCGTCTTCTCAGTCGTTCGACGAGGACGCCGGGATCGGCGCGAAAATCCACGATGAAAACGGGAATCGAACGGGTGGCGGCCAGTTCGATAAACGCGCAGCGATGCGCTCGTCTGAGGAAGGTCGCATCGACGATCACAGGGTAGCCGGCCTCGATCACGGTGTCTGCGATGGCATGCAGATGGGCGTAGTTCGCATCGATCGCCGTGCGCGTATAGGCATCCGGTTCGAGTGGGCGTTTGTGTTCGGCCGCGACGGGTTGCCGCACGCGTTGGCGCTCGATGTCGCTGCTGATTCGAATCGCGCCGATCCGCTGCGCCAGCGCTTCGCTTGCCACGGACTTGCCCGATCCTGAAAAGCCATGGCAAAGCATGAGAAATGTCGGCGGGGGTGCGACGAGGCGTGCGGCAAGACGCAGATAGCATTCGAACGCGGCCGAATCGGCGTCCGCATCGTCGCGTCGCTTGCCATGCCGCCTGAGCGCCGCCACCAGCGCTCGCACGAGCGCTCGATAAACGACATAGAGCCGCAATGCCGCAAGCCCGGCGAAGTCGCCTGTCCCACTCAGCCATCGATTCAGAAAGCGCGTGGCCAAATCGCCTCGTTCGTGCGCGAGCAAATCCATCACGACGAACGCGACATCGGCCGCGATGTCGATCCAGCGCAGATCGTCGCTGAACTCCACGCAATCGAAGAAAGCCACGTTATCGCCGCGACGAACCATGTTGTCGAGATGCAAGTCGCCGTGACATGCGCGCACGAATCCGTCGCGTCGGCGCCTATCGATGTGTGCGCGCAGCCGTGTCACTTCCTCTCGGCACCCGTCGACGACGATGGGCGAAACGCACGACGGAACCTCGCGCGCGAGAGAGGCGAGCACACGATCCAACTGCTCACGCATTTGTGCGGTGGAACCCAACGAAGAGTTCGGTGCGCGACGGGAGGCGCGCATATGAAACGATGCGAGTCGAGCGCCGATACGATCGATGTCGACGGTGCGTAACGCATCGCGGGCGAGCAGGGCGGATAACGTTTCTCGTTCGTCGAAGCGGCGCATCTTGAGCGCGTGATCGAACGGCGTGCCGCGCGCACCGATTTTGAACGTGCGCCCGGTACGTCCGACTGGCACGACAGCGAGGTAGAGCGATGGGGCCAGGCGACGGTTCAGCCGTAGCGCATCTCGGCAGCATTGCAACCGTGCGCCGCGCGTCGTGAGGTCGACGAACCCAAGATCGACCGGCTTATAGAGCTTGTAGGCGTAACGTCCTGCGAGATAGACGACGGAAAGATGCGTTTCGATGCGGATCAGTTCCGCCGCCGGGTGCCGATAGGCGCACGCGCGCTGCAATGCGCGGTCCATGCGATGCCAATCGGCGAGCCGCGTGCGCTTGTCGTGACGGAGTCGGGGCCGGGGGCGTCGACCGTCACGGGCGGTGGCGAGTTTCGTCAAGATGGCAATCCATGATCGTCCTGCCGTGGCGAATCTTCGCGCGCCTGCGCCGCTACTTCTCGCTCGCTGGCCCGTCTCAAAATGCCGACGGCCTCTTCGTCTTCGATCTGTTCGAACGAGCGATAGAACTGGCCCACCGCATAGAACGCCGCCGGCGATTGCAGGCAGACCACCGCATCGGCGTATGGCCGGATGCGCTCTAGGCTTTCCTCTGCCGCAACCGGTACCGCGCACACCAGGGTTTTCGGTTCATGTGCCCGGACGGCGTGAAGCGCGGCGATCATGGTCGCACCCGTGGCGAGTCCGTCGTCCACGACGACGGCAATCCGGCCGGCAGGATCGGCCGGCGGGCGCACCGCCGCATATTGCTTTCGGCGGGCCTGGAGCACATCGAGCTGGTGCTGTTTTTCCTGAAGGAGATAGGAAGCGTCGATGCCGAAGCTGGCGAGGTGGGGTGACAGATAGGTCCAGCCCGTTTCATCGATCGCGCCGATCGCCAGTTCTGCCTGAAACGGCGCCCGCAGCTTACGCACGAGCACCACATCGAGTTCCCCGTTCAAGCGCTCGGCAATGACGTTGCCAATCTCGAGCGCGCCGCGCGGTATCGCCAGAATCAATGGATGGTGGCCGCGATATTCGCCCAGGCATTGAGCGAGTTGCTCGGCGGCATCTTTGCGGTCAGCGAAGATCATCGCAGCCTCCGTGTCAGGACATGCATCGAAGCTTGGCGCTTTTTTATGTGTCGATCCAGCTTTTCTTAGCACCCATGATAGCCGTCGAAGGTGGCGCACACAGCCGCGTGTGAACAATGATGTTAGTCGCGCGAGCACACCTGTGTCGTTTGAAAATGAGGGATCGACAAAAAGAAGGGCGGCGCCTATCGGCGCACGCCCTTCCTGGACCGGACCACGCGATGAACGCTGCTCAGCAAGCGCCCGGCGTGGCGGAGCAGACCGCGTTCACGAGCACGACGATATTGCCGCTAGTGAA
>JBQCDS010000067.1:0-2706 GCA_051961035.1 Trinickia sp.
ATGTAGTCGTGAAATGCGCCGCGATCGGTATCGGTTTGAAAGCCGACCAAGTCGTAGCAGCACAGCGACTTGATCAACTCCTGATGCGGCGGCACGTTCAGCAGCACCTGCGGCGACGGGAACGGCGTATGTAGAAAGAAGCCGATGCGATTGGCGAGGCCCTCGCGCCGCAGGGCCTCGGCGAACGGAATCAAGTGGTAGTCGTGAACCCAGACGATGTCGTCGGGCTCGATCAGCTTCACGAGCTTGCTTGCGAGCCAAGCGTTCACCCGGCGATACCCCGCGTACTCCTCGCGCTCGTACCCCGCCAGATCGTTGCGGTAGTGGAACACGGGCCAAAGCGTGGCATTCGAAAAGCCGCGGTAGTACTGATCGTAATCGCGCCGGGTCAAACCCACCGTCGCGAACGTGACCGCGCCCTCGTGCTTGAGCGTCGGCCCTTCGTTCGCGACGGCTTCGCTCACGACATCGCCGCTCCAGCCGAACCACACGCCGCCCATATCCTTGAGCGCGCTGTAGATGCCGACGGCAAGACCGCCGGCCGATCCCTTCGTTTCGGTAGGTGTCGCGACACGATTCGATACGGCGATGAGGCGGCCCATAGGTTGGCGTTCGGTCCTGTTCGGTTCTAATTCGCTTCTATTCGCTGCTGTTCGGTTCCGCGGAGGGTGAGTGGGCTACGTTCGACTAATCGCTCTTGCAGGGGAACGCCTTTTCGAGGCCGAGCGACACCGCCGTGCTGGCGTTGTATTCGGTCGAATTGGGGTTGTCGGCAATGTACCGTCGAACCGCGTCGACCAGACGCTGCGGGTCGATGTGGTCGGGCAGGCAAAAGTATTGGCCCACGCGCGGCCCGGTCGTGCCGCCGATGGCATCGATCGTGTTGAACACGCCGTCCGCGGCACCCTTGACATAGGCCCGGCACGCCGCCCGCGAGATCGCGTCGGTCTGGGTGCACAGCTTATGCAAGTCCCCGGCCGTGAACTTGCCGCCTCCCGACGGCACCACCGCCATCGCGCCAACCGGTCCGGCCAACGCGGCGGCGCACATCAAAGCCCGCAACATAGTCTTCATCTTCTCCGAGCGGTGAACTTCATACTGTCGACATGGCCCCGCGCTCGCGCGCCAAGACCGAAAAACCCTCATTTTGCACCGTTTTTAGCCGGTGCAGACGCCCCCGCCGCACCGGATGCCGCGGCGCGCTCGCGCGCGTACATGTCTTGCAGCGCGTAGGCGACATCCTTGGCATGGTAGTGCTTGGCGAAATCGAGTGCGGTCAAGCCGATTTGATTCTTCACGTGAGAATCGGCGCCTGCGTCCAGCAGCACCTTGACGGTCGAGAGGTAGTTGCCGCGCGCTGCCATCATCAAGGGCGTCGTGCCGTTCGGCGAGCCGGCATCGATGTAGGCCGAGTGATCGATCAAGAGCTTGACGATGTCGTCATGGCCGTTGGAAGCCGCATAGTGTAGCGGCGTCCAGCCCTTCTTATTGACCTCGGCTCCCTGATCGATCAACGCTTTGACGAGATCGGTATCGCCGTTCAGCGCCGCGAGCATCATCGCGTTTTCCCCGGCCGCATCGAGTTTTTCGATGTCGGTCTTCGGATCGGCCATCAAGACCTTCGCAACGTTGTCCGATTTCTCGCGCGCCGCCAGCACGATCAACGGCATACCGTGCGCATCCGTCGCGTTCGGATCGGCGCCCTGCGCGAGCGCCTTTCGCACGGCGCTCACGTCGTCGAACTTGACGGCCTTGACGAGCGAATCGAGGCTGGACGCATGCGCGGCAAACGCCAGAAATGCCAACGCGCCGGCGCAGCCTAGCGCCAGGCGGTGCAGCGCGCGTCGAGAAATGGTCGGGGTCGCGGGATCGGTATGCATATCGGCTGGTTTTCCTTCTTTGGGGTATCTGCAGTCGTCAATTCGGTTCAAGTGGCACACGGCTCGGGAATGCCGAACAGCCGAAAGAAATTACGTGTCGTCGCGGCCCCAAGTTCGGCATCGGGCAGGCCGCGCGCTTGCGCAATGAAACGTCCGACATAACTGACGTATGCAGGTTCATTCGGCTTGCCGCGATAGGGCACCGGCGCCAAGTACGGCGAATCCGTTTCGATCAAAAGTCGATCGAGCGGCAGGCGGCGCGCGACGTCCTGGACATCCGTTGCGCTCTTGAAGGTGACGATCCCCGAAAGGGAAATGTAAAAATTCTGAGCCAAGGCGCGTTCCGCCACGGCCCAAGGTTCCGTGAAGCAGTGCATGACGCCGCCCGGCACGTGCGCCTGCTCCTCCAACATGATCCGCAGCGTATCGTCGCTGGACGCGCGCGTGTGGACGATCAGCGGCTTCATCACGGCCTTCGCCGCGCGGATATGCGTGCGAAAGCGTTCGCGCTGCCATTCCATGTCTGCGAGCGATCGCCCCTCGAGACGGTAGTAGTCGAGCCCCGTTTCGCCGATCGCGACGACCTTCGGGTGCCGCGCCAGGTCGGTCAACTCGGCGACGGTCGGCTCGCGGGCGTCTTCGTGATCGGGATGCACGCCAACCGACGCATAGACGTTGTCGTAGGCGGACGCCACCTCCAGCACGCTCGGTAGCGTTTCGAAGTCGACACTGACGCACAAAGCGTGCGTCACGTCGTGCGAACGCATGTTCTCGAGCACTTGCGGCAGGCGCTCGACGAGGCCTTCGAAGTTGATGTGACAATGGG
>JBQCDS010000068.1:0-5515 GCA_051961035.1 Trinickia sp.
TGGCCGTCTTTTGCATGGCTTCGCGCGGCGCGGCGCGCTCGGCGTAAAGCGGCAAGGCTTCGGCCGCCTCGATGTTCGCGGCGAAATCCGATGCCGGGCAGTAGGCGATGTCGTCCTCGCCCGTCGCCGCGATCACGTGGAACTCCTGCGAGCGGTTGCCGCCGATCGCCCCGCTATCTGCCGCGACCGCCCGAAACTCGAGGCCGATACGCGTGAAGATGCGCACGTAGGCCTCGTACATCTTGCGATACGACTCTTGCAGGCCCGCCTGATCCTTATCGAACGAGTACGCGTCTTTCATCGTGAACTCGCGCCCGCGCATCACGCCGAAGCGCGGACGGATTTCGTCGCGGAACTTGTTTTGAATCTGATAGAAGTTCACCGGCATCTGCCGGTAGCTCTTGATCTGATTGCGCGCGATGTCGGTCACGACTTCCTCGTGCGTGGGCCCGAGAACGAAGTCGCTCTGCTTGCGATCCTTGAAACGCAGCAGTTCGGGGCCGTACTGCTCCCAGCGGCCCGACTCCTGCCAGAGCTCGGCCGGCTGGACCGACGGCATGAGCAGTTCGAGCGCGCCCGCGCGATTCATTTCCTCGCGCACGATCGCTTCGACCTTGCGGATCGAACGCAGGCCGATCGGCAAATAGCTGTAAATCCCGCCGGCGACGCGCCGAATCATGCCCGCGCGCAACATCAACTTGTGGCTCACGACTTCCGCGTCAGCCGGAGCTTCCTTCAGGGTGCCGATAAAGAAACAGGAGGCTTTCATCAAGAATTTTCCAAAAGCGGCAGCCCGCAGCGAGCCGCCCAAAGGGGGAACGAGTGATTTGGGACATGAGCGCGAGCCGCCGCCGTGCATGGATCACATGCGTAGCCTAGCGCGACGCGATTCGTCAGACTAGCCATCGGCAGTAGGAGGGCACGATTGATGCTGCGCCCGGAACCCTTCTGGTGCATGCCGATGCCAAAGGCTCGTTATCTGTTTATAATCAAAGCAATTTTAAAGGATTCGAAGGTGGTTGTATGCTGGATCGCGAAGGCTTTCGCCCGAACGTCGGCATCATCCTCTTGAACGCGCACAACGAGGTGTTTTGGGGTAAGCGGCTGCGTGAACATTCCTGGCAGTTTCCGCAAGGGGGCATCAAATACGGCGAGACCCCTCTGCAAGCGATGTATCGGGAGTTACACGAAGAAACCGGCTTGCATCCGGAACACGTCAAGATCATCGGTCGCACGCGCGACTGGTTGCGTTACGAGGTGCCCGATAAGTTCATCAAGCGCGAAGTACGCGGCCACTACCGCGGCCAGAAACAGATCTGGTTCTTGCTTCGGATGGTCGGCCGCGACTGCGATATCTGCCTGCGCGCCACCGATCACCCGGAATTCGACGCGTGGCGCTGGAACGAGTATTGGGTGCCGCTCGATTGCGTGATCGAGTTCAAGCGGGATGTCTATCAATTGGCGTTGACCGAACTGTCGCGCTTCCTGCGCCGCGCCGCGCCGCGTACGGACAAGCCGCGCGGCCCGCACCACGGCCAGCGGTATCCGCGCGTCTCGCCCTCTGCGCAGGTGCCGGGGCCGTGCGATTCGCCGCTGCAAGCCCCGAACGGCAGCGCGGATACCTCGCCCTGTCCGGCGCCAAGCCTCATTCTGCCCGATTGACCGGCTGCGGGGCTCTTGACGGGCAGCTTGACGCGCGGCGCGTAGGCGGCCGCCACCCACGGCGGCCTACACGCCACTCGTCACTCGCTCCATCCTGCGCGCGGGCGCTATCATTCGGTCTTTCGAATCTTTGCGCCCGCTCAACTGAGGTACCCATATTGAAAGCGATCGGTCTCGCGCTGGCCTGCGTGGCTGGCGGCGTCATTGTGGCCGGCTGTTCGCACATGCCGGCCAATCCGAAAGACGACACCCAGTTCCATTACCTGCTCGATCGCAAGTCCGAATGGACGGAAAACAAGGTGGATACGCTGCCGCCGCTGCCGAGCGAGCAGAATTTGCTTGGGTTCGACGTGTCGCAAAACACACCGCTGCATTTCGCTGTCGACGCGAAATCGCTCAGCGTCGGCACTGACGGCGTCATACGGTACACGGTCGTGATCACGAGCCCGAGCGGTGCACGCAACGTCAACTACGAGGGCATCCGCTGCGACACCTACGAGTGGCGGCTCTATGCGGGACTCAATGCCGACCACGACGGCTGGGATCGTACGGTGGCGAACGATTGGACGCGCATCGAAAACGGCAATCTCAACGCGTACCAGGCGGCGCTCTATCAAGACTACTTCTGCACGAGCAAGACGCCGATGGGCAATGCCAAGACGATCGTCAACAACATACGCTTGCACCGGACAGCAACGTCGCAAATGTAACCGCGCCGGCGCTCTAGCGTGGTTCGACGCGCTCGATCGCGCGTCGGCGTCTTGCTGATCTGCGTCACGCGCGAAAGGAAGGCCCCGTCGGACGACGCGAGCCTGCGCAGCGTCAGATGACAACCAAATTGTCGCGGTGAATCAGTTCCGGTTCGAGCATGTAGCCGAGCACCGATTCGATGTCGCTACTTGCATGGCGGGCGATCAGTTTCGACTCGGCGCTGCTGTAGTTCGTGAGCCCGCGCGCCACTTCGCGTCCGGCCGTGTTCACGCAGGCGATCACCTCGCCGCGCGCGAACGCGCCTTGCACGTCGACGACACCGATCGGCAGCAAACTCTTGCCGCCGATGGTGAGTTTCTCCACAGCGCCGTCGTCAATCACGACGTGCCCGCGAACTTGCAAGTGATCGGCCATCCACTGCTTGCGCGCGGCGAGCCGCGCCGTGCGGGCGATCAACTGCGTGCCGATCGCTTCGCCCGCAGCCAGCCGTGTCAGCACATCGGGCTCCCGGCCGCTCGCCACGACGGTATTCGCCCCGCTGCCGGCCGCCCGCTTGGCGGCGAGGATTTTCGTCAGCATGCCGCCGCGCCCAATCGCCGAGCCCGCGCCGCCCGCCATCGCCTCGAGATTGGGCGCGCCCGCGTCCGCCTGGCGCACCAGCTCTGCCGATGGATCCTTGCGCGGATCGGCCGTGAACAAACCGAGCTGATCCGTGAGGATGATGAGCGCGTCGCCTTCGATCAAGTTTGCGACGAGCGCACCGAGCGTGTCGTTGTCGCCGAACTTGATTTCGTCGGTCACGACGGTGTCGTTTTCGTTGATGATCGGCACGACACCCAAGCGCAGCAATGTCAGCAGCGTCGAGCGCGCGTTCAGGTAGCGCTCGCGATCGGCCAAATCGGCATGGGTGAGAAGAATTTGGGCCGTGCGAATCCCGTATTCCGCGAACAGGCTCTCGTACACTTGTGCGAGGCCCATCTGCCCCACCGCCGCAGCCGCCTGCAGTTCGTCGATTTCACGCGGGCGCTTCGTCCATCCCAGACGCTGCATGCCCTCGGCGATCGCCCCCGAGCTCACGAGCACGACCTCCTTGCCGCGCTGGCGCAACTGCGCGATTTGCGCAGCCCATAGCGCAATCGCCGCTTGATCGAGGCCACGCCCCTCGTTCGTCACGAGGCTCGATCCCACCTTGATTACCAAGCGCTTCGAATCCGCGATGACAGAGCGCATCGTGCGAAAGTCTCCATGAATGATCGGTGAGGCCGCCTTTGAAGCAGGCGGCGGTGAGCATCGGCGATTGCCGACGCCGAACTCAGGCCTGCGGCACGGGGGTGTCGCCCCCTGGCGGAGCGTCGCGGAAGCGGACGTCGGCCGCGAGATCCTCCGCAGCCTCGGCGCGATGGGCGTCCGAATGCGCGGACAGGTAATCGTAAACCGCGTAGCACAGGTTCTCGCAGCCGAGCCCCGTGAGCGCCGAGATTTGAAAAACCGGCCCCGTCCATTCGAATCGCTCGAGGAAATCGGCGACGCGTGCGTCACGCTCGTCCTCCGCCACCATGTCGAGCTTGTTGAGCACGAGCCAACGCGGTTTTTGGAACAGCGCCTCGTCGTACTTGCGCAGTTCGGCGACGATCGCCTTCGCTTCCGCGACAGGGTCGACGCTTTCGTCGAACGGCGCCAAATCGACGAGATGCAGCAACAGCCCGGTGCGCTGCAAGTGGCGCAAGAATTGATGGCCGAGCCCCGCGCCTTCCGCCGCGCCTTCGATCAGGCCCGGAATATCGGCGATAACGAAACTCTTGCTGGGCCCGACGCGTACCACGCCGAGGTTCGGCGCCAGCGTCGTGAACGGATAATCGGCGATCTTCGGCTTGGCGTTCGACACCGACGAGATGAACGTCGATTTGCCCGCGTTCGGCATGCCGAGCAAGCCAACGTCGGCCAGCACCTTCAACTCCAAGCGCAGCATGCGGCGCTCGCCGGGCTTACCCTCGGTTTTTTGGCGCGGCGCCCGGTTCGTGCTGGATTTGAAATGCAGATTGCCGAGGCCGCCAGTCCCGCCCTTGGCGATGAGCACCGTCTGCTCATGCTCGGTCAGATCGGCGATGAGCTCGCCCGTGTCGAGATCGTTGATGACGGTGCCGACCGGCATGCGCAGGAAGATGTCTTCGCCGCCCTTGCCGTAGCAGTCCGAGCCCCGGCCGTTTTCGCCATTGCGCGCCTGATGCTTCTTCGCGTACCGATAATCGATGAGGGTATTGATATTGCGGTCGGCCACCGCGTACACACTGCCGCCCCGGCCGCCATCGCCGCCGTCGGGGCCGCCGAACGGAACGAACTTCTCGCGGCGCATCGACGCGCTGCCGTCGCCGCCGTCGCCGGCGATCACTTCGATCCGCGCTTCGTCAATGAACTTCATCTGTCGCTCCGTCCCGTGTTTCCCGATATTTTGCCGCTTGCCGCGCACCGATACCATGCCGATGCGCACCTGCCGCGCACAGAAGCAAAAAGGCCCCGCCAACTACGCGGGGCCTTTTTGCTGTGTCGCTCCCGTGTCTGATGAACTCAGACCGCGGCCGGGACAACAGTAACCGTATGCTTCTTGTCCGCGCCTTTCGTCGTGAACTTGACGTGGCCATCGGTCAATGCGAACAGGGTGTGATCCTTGCCCATGCCGACGTTGTCGCCTGCATGCATGCGCGTGCCGCGTTGACGCACGATGATGCCGCCCGCGTTGATCGCTTGGCCGCCGTACACCTTGACGCCCAGGCGCTTCGACTCGGAGTCGCGCCCGTTGCGGGAAGACCCGCCTGCTTTTTTGTGTGCCATGTGATTGCTCCTTAACCGGTGCGCTTACGCGTTGATCGCGTCGATGCGCAGTTCGGTATAGTTCTGGCGGTGACCTGCATGCTTCTGGTAGTGCTTCCGGCGACGCATCTTGAAAATGGTCACTTTGGCGTGCCGCCCATGCGATACGACGGTAGCTTTGACGGAAGCCCCACTCACCAGCGGCGCACCGAACTTAATCGATTCGCCTTCGCCTACCGCGAGAACCTGGTCGAGCGTGATTTCAGCGTCAATGTCTGCCGGTATCTGTTCTACTTTCAATTTTTCGCCGACAGCAACCTTATACTGCTTGCCG
>JBQCDS010000069.1:0-3392 GCA_051961035.1 Trinickia sp.
GGTCCGGCATGTTTGTCCGCACCTGCGGCAAGCCGCGACACGCGCGAGCAGCGAGGCCGTGAAGATCGAATTTGCTGCGGCCACGGCGCTTCTCGATCAGAGATCGCCGCGCACTTCACCGGTTCCCAGTGCGCTCCGCCGCCGGTTGACCTCCGCCCAGAGCGCGTCGCTGTCGTCATTACGCAGCGCAATCACCCAGGCCAGTTGTTCCTCTTCCACGCCGAAGTAATCGAGGATTTCGCGGCGAACGGCATCGACGAATTGCGCAAATTCCGGGGTTGCCTGGGCCCGCGCATGCAAGGCGTCGTATTCAACATCGTCGGCGCCGCCGCCATGCTCGTCGATGTAGCGCGAGATCCACTGGTCCCGTTCGCGGTCGTAGTCCGCCTCGGCGCGCATCGCCTGCGCGGCCGTGTAGAAATCCAGTTCTGCAAACGCGGCGATCGCCGCCGTCGTTGCCTCGTCGAAGGTAGTCGTCATCGCATCTCTCTCAATCTATCGGCAGGCGATGGTATGATATACCATACGTCTTGACCAAGAGCGTATGGTTTTTTATACCACAAGTGGCAATTATTCCGGGCCGGCGTATAATTTGTCATAACTCCCCTTGCCAGCAGTATGAAATGTCATTCGTCCATCAAGTCAGGGCGCTTCTTTTGCGCCGCGGCATGTCCGTTACCGAGTTGAGCGACCTGACGGGCATCGCCCGCCCGAATCTGTCCGCCACCTTGGCGGGCAGACACGACGCCCGCAGCAACACGTTGGATGCGCTTGCTGCAGGTTTGGACGCGCAATGGGTGCTCGTGCCAAGGGAGCATCTTGCGGCGGTCCGCCAGGTCCTGGCTGGGAAAGGCACGGGGCCTGATCTCGAGGCGCCGAGCGCGGCGGAGATGTTTCTAAAGGGCCGCCGATGACCGACGCAATCCATCCGCGCTACCTGGAGGTGCGGCTTTACGGTGAGGTCTGCGGCTACCTCTGCGAATTGGCTGGAAACTGCCGCTTCGTGCCGTCCGAATCGTTCAAGGCTGCCAACGGCGCGCCGACCCTCACCTTATCGATGGCGATCCCAGGCACTCCCGCGATCGCGGCCAACATCTTTTCGAACGCTTTCCACCCCGCGCTCTACAACACGGGCGGCAAGCTGCCGCCATTCTTTGCGGGGCTTCTCCCAGAGAGCGATCTACGCAAGCGGCTCGAAGCGACTCGCCACAATCCGGAAGATCGAGACGACTTCGGCGTACTGGCTGCCGCTGGTGAAGATCTGCCAGGCGCAGTTCTCGTTCAGCCGCCCGCCGACGCGCACAGCATTCCAGAGTATGCGCGAACGTTCGGCGCCACGGGCGGCGCCGACAATCTCGAGATGAGCGTAACGGAGGGGGCCGCCGAGGGCGCCGCCTCGATCTCCGGCGCGCAGAACAAGCTCGCGCTTTCGACCGTGAACAAAGGCAAGCGGTACACGATGCCGGGACACGGGAAGCTTTCCGATGTCATCGCAAAGCTTCCCGCCAAAAACGACGACTCGCAAATCTTCAACGAGTACGTCGCCATGCAACTTGCCAAAGCGGCCGGTGTCAACGTCGCGTCGTGCGAGCCCATGAATCTCTCGGTCATCGAAATCGACGGGCTTCACGCCATTGCAGGCACAGCGACGTCGTTTCTCGCAGTCGAGCGCTACGATCGACAGGGCAACGAGCGCATCCACGTAGAAGACGCTTGCCAGGTGCTGGGCCGCATGCCCGCCGCCAAGTATGCGAAAGAGGAACAGTTCGGCCTGTTGCTGAGTTTGCTCAATGCCCTAAGCCCGCGCGGGGTGAGGGATGTCCGCGAATTCTTTGTGCGGCAAGCGGTGAACACGCTGATCGGCAACAGCGATGCGCACCTGAAGAATTTTTCCGTCGTCTACGCGGACCAAGTTCTGCCGGAGCTGACCCCGGCATACGACATTGTTTGCGTCGCCGCGTTGCCGGTCTTTTCCACGTACGGCATGAACCTCGCCATCGATCGCATACAGCGCGCTCAGACGCTCGACACTTACACGGAACTCGCCAAGGCCGCGGGCGTTGCTCAGCGTATCGCGACCGCCGCGGTGAAAGCAGCTGTATCCGCGGCTCAGGACACGTGGCCGAAGATGCTCGACGAGCTGCCGACGCCGCAAGGCATGAAGGAGGTGATTCTTGATCGCCTTAAGACATTGCCGTTGGCGTCGGTCTGATGGTTTTTTCGATTGAGAAAAAGAAAGCGAGGTTAGGCAGCCGGATCCCACATTCAGTGCGACGAGACATAAGCCGTATCGGCGAATGCCTCTGGGATCGCGAAACTCTCGCGCATACGCTTCGCTTCCGCGGCAGGCGTCAAGCCAAACAGATGCTTGAATTCCCTGCTGAACTGCGACGAGCTCGTGTAACCCACGGCGTGTCCCGCCGCCTCCGCGGTCATATCCTCACGCACCATCAATAGGCGAGCCTGATGCAGACGCGTGGACTTCACGTACTGCATCGGCGACACGTGTGCAATCGCTTTGAAGTGGCTGTGGAAACTCGGAACGCTCATGCCGGCTTCGCCGGCGAGTTGCCGTACGTCGAGGGGCTGCGCATAGCTTGCGTGGATCAAGCGAAGTGATCGGCCGATTCGGCCGAACTGTCCGCGCATCGCCAAAGCCTCGCGCATCGAGCTTCCCTGGGCTCCCGTGAGCACCCGGAAATAGAGTTCGCGCAGCAGCCCGGCGCCCAATATGGCAGCTTCGAGTGGCCGGTGCATCGCCTCTAGGAAGCGCAACACCGACGCTTGCATTGCATCGTCCATCGGCGTCGACATCATGCTCTGAGGTGCTTGTGCGCGCTCCACCAGCCCCTGGCGATCGATTCGCTCCGCCAGTTCCGCGGCCAATGTGAAATCGAGGTGCAGATAGAGCGCGAGCAACGGGCGCTCCTCGCTTGCGTCCGTCTCCATGCTGAATGGCACAGGCACGGACACGGCCAGGTAGTGATGCTCATCGTACAGATAGAGTTGATCGCCGAAATAACCTCGCTTGCGGCCCTGGCAGACGATCACGATACCGGGGTCGTACAGAACGGGCGTGCGCGATAGTGGCCGGTTCGATCGCAAGATGCGGACGCTCGGTAGTGCCGTCAAGTTGTAGCCCTCGTCGGGTGCCAACGCGCGTAGTAGGGCAACCATGCGTCTCTGAGTTCGGGAGGATTTATCTGGATGCGGGTTCATGCGCGCTATCGATTCATTGTTTTATGCAAGAGAATCAGCGGAATTGGCGTTAGTTTATGTCGCAAGCCAGATTAGCATGCACTCTCCGATCAATAGCAGGGAGAAGCTTCCATGGCATCCAGCAAAACGCTGCTCATCACTGGCGTCAGCAGCGGCTTTGGGCGCGCGCTCGC
>JBQCDS010000070.1:0-7906 GCA_051961035.1 Trinickia sp.
AACCGGATGCGACGAGCGCCTGGACGGCCGGATCGAAGGGCGTCACGTGCGCGGCTAGGTTGGCGTGCGATACCTGCGTATAGCGCGTCATGAGCGTCTGCACGATCGAGATGCCGATACTGCTGCCGATGTTGCGCATCAAGCTGTACGTTGCCGTGCCGTCGGCGCGCAGTTCGGCCGACAGCGTGGAAAACGTCAGCGTGCTGAGCGGTACGAATACCAGGCCGAGCCCGAAGCCTTGGATGACGCCTGGCCACACGATATCCGACGGCGACAGGACGATCGTGTAGTGCATCATTTGCCATAGCGCCAGCGCGGAAATGCTCATGCCCGCGAACAGGATCAGCCGCGCATCGATGCGTCGCAGCAGTTTTCCCGCCACCAGCATCGCGGCCATCGTCCCCGCGCCGCTCGGCGCAGTGACGAGCCCCGCCATGGCGACGGGATAGCCCATCAAGTTCTGCAGCATCGGTGGAATCAACGCGCGCGTCGCGTAAAGCACGGCGCCCACCACGAAGATGAAGAACGTGCCGACAGCGAAGTTCGGGTCGCGCAACAACTCGCGTTTGAAAAACGATATCTTGCCGGCCGTGGCGGTATGGACGATGAAGAATGCAAAGCTGATCGCGGCAAGCAGCGCTTCGATCACGATCTCCGTCGAGCCGAACCAATCGAGTTGTTCGCCGCGATCGAGCATCGCTTGCAAGGCGCCGATCGCAAGGGCGAGCGTGGCGAAGCCCAACGTATCGAATGCGATGCCGCGCTTAGGCTCTTTCGCGGGCAAGAATGCCGCGACCCCGGCCAGCGCGAGCACGCCAATCGGCAAATTGATGAAAAACACCCAGCGCCAAGAATAGCTTTCGGTGAGCCATCCGCCGAGCGTGGGGCCGATGATAGGTCCGACCATCACGCCCATCCCCCAAATCGCCATCGCCTGGCCTTGCTTTTCACGCGGATTGACGTCGAGCAGGATCGATTGCGATAGCGGGACGAGCGCGGCGCCGAACACGCCTTGCAGCAACCGCGATGCGACGATTTGCGCCACTGTCTCCGACAAACCGCATAGCGCCGACGCGACCGTGAAGCCCACGATCGAAATCGTCAACAGACGCTTTACGCTCAAGCGGTCCGACATCCAGCCTGTGAGCGGCGTCGCGATTGCGGCAGCGACGATGTAGGACGTCAGCACCCACGTGATTTCGTCTTGCGACGCGGACAAGCTGCCTTGCATATGCGGCAACGCCACATTGGCAATGGTGCTGTCGAGCGTTTGCATCAGCGTCGCCAGCATGATCGAGACGGTCAGCATTGGCCTATTCAGCGGTGCATCGCGCCGAGAGGCGGAAATCGGTTCGTTCAACGGCGTGTCCCCAGCGACCGGCAGGTGATGCGCGATCGTCAATTAGTAAGCATGCTTATTATAAAGTAGCATAGTGCACATTGCAGACAGGAACGAACAAGCATGGGCATTCTCGCTTGCTCCCCTATAATCCCGCGAATGGATACGAGCTTCGAAAGCCGGCTGAACTTCTTGATTACCGACGCGGGGCGCCTGTGCGGTCATCTCTACGACAAACGCGCGAGGCGGTTCGGGCTGACGCGTGCGCAAAGCCGCGTGCTCGCCTATCTGACGTGGAAGGGCGAAATGAACCAGGCGCGTCTGGCCGAACTCTTGGAAATCACGCCGATTTCGCTCACTCGCTTGCTCGATCGAATGGAAAGCTACGGCTGGGTGGAGCGCGTCGCGAGCGGCGAGGACCGCCGTGCGTTCGTGATTCGATTGACGCGCAAGGCGCGCGCCATCTTTCCGCGCGTGCTGAAGGTGGGGGACGAGGTGGCGGAAGAGGGATTGCGCGGATTATCGGTCGCCGAGCGCGAAACGCTGATCCGATTGTTGCAGCGGGTGCGCAACAACTTCGGCGCAAGCATCGGCGAGGACGTCGCATAGCGCGAACGGCGGGTGCCGCTCGCGCTGCGGCACTTACACCACGGTTTCGCGCTCCGGTGTCGCGCTGATCTTGTGGATGGACAGGTCGGCGCCGTCGAACTCGCATTCTTGATCGAGACGAATCCCAACCGTCGCCCGCAGCAGACCATAGACGAGCGCACCGCCCGCCGTCGCGACGACGATGGCCGCGAGCGTACCGAGCACTTGCGCGATCAGCGATACGCCACCGGCACCGCCCAGCGCCTTGGCGCCGAAAATGCCGGCGGCGATGCCGCCCCAGGCCCCGCACAACCCGTGCAGCGGCCACACGCCCAGTACGTCATCGATGCGCCAGCGGTTCTGGACGCATGTGAACATATAGACGAAGAGGACGCCGGCGATCGCGCCGGTCACGAGTGCGCCGATCGGGTGCATGACGTCGGAGCCGGCGCAAACGGCCACGAGCCCCGCGAGCGGGCCGTTATACGCGAAGCCGGGGTCGTTGCGGCCGGCCAAACATGCGGCGAGCGTGCCGCCCACCATCGCCATGAGCGAGTTGACGGCCACGAGCCCGCTGATCTTGTCGAGCGTTTGCGCGCTCATGACATTGAAGCCGAACCAGCCCACCGCGAGCACCCAAGCCCCCAGTGCCAGAAACGGAATGTTCGACGGCGGGTGCGCCGAGATGCGCCCGTCGCGCTGATACCGCCCGCGTCGCGCGCCGAGCAGCAGCACGGCAGGCAGCGCCACCCAGCCGCCGAACGCATGCACGACGACGGAGCCCGCGAAATCGTGAAACGGCGCGCCGACGGCGGACGCGAGCCACGTTTGCAGGCCAAATCGGTCGTTCCAAGCGATGCCCTCGAAGAACGGATAGATAAAGCCGACGAGGATAAACGTGGCGCACAGTTGCGGATTGAACTTGGCGCGCTCCGCGATGCCGCCAGACACGATCGCGGGGATGGCCGCGGCGAACGTCAGCAGAAAAAAGAATCGCACGAGGGCATAGCCGTTGTGCTGCGCGAGCGTGGTGGCATTGCCGAAGAATTGGATGCCGTATGCAATCGTGTAGCCGATGAAAAAGTAAGCGATGGTCGACACCGCGAAATCGACGAGGATTTTGACGAGCGCATTGACCTGGTTCTTCTTTCGAACCGTGCCGAGTTCAAGGAACGCGAACCCCGCGTGCATCGCGAGCACCATGCCCGCGCCCAACAGCAGAAACAGTGTGTCGCTGCCCGATTTGAGGTCATTCATAAGAGCAATTGGCGCAAAAAATAGACGCAATAAGCAACTTATGTACCAAGTCGGTGAGTCACCGTGCCTGCGTTGTGCAGGCGGTGCCTGCAGCGAGGCTATGCGCACCAAATCGGTTCGATGGCGAAAAATGCCGGTGGCGGTCGTTCGCACTTGGCGGGTGCGTGCCGTGCACATTCTTTGAGCGCCCGCACATAATTCGCGCATCGGATGCTGAGGTCGCCCCTTGCGGGCGTCACCTGCCGGACGAGTATGGATTATTGCGCAGGGAAACGAAGCGATGAGAACTGCCTTCCGGCGAGAATGGCGTTCCGTTCGATTTCGTCGGCGGCCGATTCCTTGCTGGCCGCGGGTGGGGCGTTCACGTAGCGACGGCAAACATTCGTTTCGACAACGAAGCTTACCGTCACTTTCCCGCGCCGATGGACGGAACGCAAGTCAGTACGAGCGTGCCGTCTCCCTCTCCGGCCGCGCGAACTTCCGCGCGGTGAAACTCGCCCGCGCCGCACTGCCATTCGGCGACCAGATCCGCTTCGCAAACGGTCTGCGTTTGAATCGGATAGTCCGCCGGCGCCCTTACTGAATACGCGCATGTGTCCCGGAAATCGCAGCGTTCGGCGAGTTCGCGCGTGACATTGCCTGCGCGAGCGCCGCAATTTTGCCCGTAGGTGCCCACTCCGATTTGGATGGGCCGCGCAGGCACGCCGGTGCTTGCGATCGAAAGGCCGACGCACCAAGCGAATGTTCGGATTGGACGATGCATGACGGCCTCCACGATTGGTGTGCGGATCGCACACCATCCATGTGTTCCATTGGAGTCTAGTAGCAAAAAATCGCCGGTGCGAATGACGCACGCTGCCGCGGAATATTCGCCGTCGCTGGTTCGTTAAGGCAACACGGTCCGCCCGAACATGCGCATCCTCGTCGGCTGCCCACTCGCATTGGGTGCCTAACAAAAGACGATCGACCTCCCGTAGACGCCACGGGAGGGGGTACGCGCATCCCTCTCGCCCCGGCGACGGGCGAGACCGTTCGCGGCCGAATCATGCTATCCCCGGCGTCGGTGGGTACGATCCCGGCCGCGATCTCCTGGGAGAAACTTCATGAAGCGTGTTTCCTCTGGCTTTACGTCTACCGATATCCCCGGGCGGTACGCGAATGCGGCGCACCAGACGGGCATGGCGAAAGCGCTGCTGGCGGCCGCACTGTGTGCGCTCGCGCTGTCCGCCGCGAGCCGGCCGGCGCTGGCCCATGACGCATTGTTGCCGCCGGCATCGGTGACATCGTCTACGGTGCCGCCGAACGGCGATGTCAATCCGTATGGCGTGGCGTTCGTTCCGCAGGGCTTTCCGTCGCACGGGACGATCGGCGCGGGCGATCTGCTCGTGTCCAATTTCAACAACGCGCAAAATTTGCAGGGTACCGGCACGACGATCGTCAAGATCGTGCCGAACAGTAAACCGATCGTGTTTTTCCAAGGGGCGCCGGGACTGGGCCTGTCGACGGCGCTCGGCGTACTGCGCGCCGGGTTCGTGATCGTGGGGAACGTGCCCACGACCGATGGCACGTTCGCGACGATCAAGCATGGATCGCTGCTGGTGTTGAACCGGACCGGGAATGTGGTGGCCACATGGACGCCGACGAACGCGGGCATCGACGGCCCGTGGGACTTGACGATCTGGGATCGCGGCGACAGCGCGAAAATCTTCGTGTCGAATGTGTTGAACGGGACGGTGGTGCGGCTCGACGTCACGATCGACGCTAGCGGAGTGCATCTGCACAGCCACACGCGGATTGCGTCGGGCTATCCGTTCCGCGGCGATCCGGCGGCACTGGTCGTCGGTCCCACGGGACTCGCTTACGATTGGGAACGCGATGTGTTGTACGTCGCATCGACGGTGGACAACGCGATCTTCGCGGTGTTCGGCGCCGGCAGCACGCCCTTCGACGGCGGCAAGGGCGCCCTGGTCTATGCGGACAACCGGCACTTGCACGGGCCGCTCGCACTCGCGCTCGGCCCCAATGGCGATCTGTTTACGGCCAACGGCGATGCGATCAACGGCGACACGAACCGGCCCAGCGAAATCGTCGAATTCACGCGGCAGGGGCAGTTCGTCGCTCAGCTTTCGATGGATCCGGCCCAAGGCGGCGCGTTTGGGCTTGCTTTTGCGCAGGCGACGAACGACTTCGTCCATTTCGCGGCGGTCGACGATAACGTGCCCAACATCACGAACTGGAAGCTGCGGCTCGACCGCGACATGCGACGTTAAAGCCAGGACATGACGAACCCACCTTCGGTGGACGGCCAAGTCGTTGGGTCGTTCACCGCTTTTGTGCCTTGCGCGCGGCGCGGCTCGCAGTGCGAAAAGGATCAGGGCATCGACATCTGGTCGCTTTGAGCGCGGGCGCGGACGATGGCCGTGACAGCCATGGCGAACAGCAGCACCGCAGCCGCGAACAAAAGCCGCGTGCCGATCGCTTGGAAAATGAAGACGCCCGCCACTCCACCCCCGAGAAACGAGAGAACGGTTTGCGCGTGCAAGCGTAGCTTGTTCCAATAAGGCGCAAGCTCCGCAGCGGGTTCGCGCCCCCGAACGATGTCGATGAGCATACCGAACTCGATGCCTATGTCGGTGGACATGCCGGATACATGGGTGGTGCGGATCCTTGCATCGGAGATACGGGTCACGACGGCGTTCTGAATGCCCATCAGGAAGCTCAGGCCAAGAATCAGCGCAGGCCCGCTTTGCGTCGAGGGAATCATCTGGACGACGATGCCCAGCGCCGTCATGAGAACGGCTTCCGCTAGGATGCCGATGGCATAGATGCTTCGGATGGTGCGTCGGCGCCCCGCGTTGATCAGCAACGTTGACGCGGTGCCGCCGATAATGAATACGCCGACGATACTCACGTAGAACAGGCTAAGCCACCACTGTCCGAGCGCCGCGTGATCGGAGATAGACGACACATTGCCCGTCATGTTCGCCGAGAAAAAACCCACGGCGTGAAAGGCAGCCGTGTTCAGCGCGCCGGCGATCGCCGCGAGAATGCAAGCAAGCTGGCGATCGATGTCGTGACTGCGGTGGTGCCCCTGGCGTAGCAGCATGGTGGCGGTCCTGGTTTGCGTGGCTGATTCAGGTGAGGCCCGCCGAATGCGTCATGCTTCCTGCGAGCCGACCGTAGTGGGCCGGCGTTTGAGAGGTGGAATCAGTTCAAAGGTTGATCGCCGCCTGGCGACATCGACAGCATCCGCTCCACATACCGCGCAATCAAGTCCACTTCGAGATTGACTTTATCGCCGGCCTTCAGGTTTTTGAGCGTGGTGACTTCGACGGTATGCGGGATCAAGTTGATCGAGAACTCGCTGCCGTTGTCGCGATCTTCCACGCTATTGACGGTCAAGCTTACGCCGTTCACCGTGATCGAGCCTTTGTAGGCGAGGTAGCGGCCGATCTCACGCGGCGCCATCACGCGCAACTCGTGCGATTCGCCGACAGGCGCGAAACGTACGACGGTGCCAAGCCCATCGACATGGCCCGAAACGATATGGCCACCCAAGCGCTCTTGCGCGGTCAACGCCTTTTCCAGATTGACCTCGCCCTGCGCGGTAAGACCGACGGTGCAATTGAGGCTTTCACGCGAAACGTCGACATCGAAGGTGCGCGCCGTCTTTTCCACCACCGTCATGCACGCGCCTTGAATCGCGATGCTGTCGCCAAGCGCGACGTCGGCGAGATCGAGCGTGCCGGCGTCGACAGTCAGCCGCACGCCGGCCGCGTCATCGGTGCCGAGTGGCCTCACTGCTTCGATACGGCCGACGGCCGCGACGATTCCTGTAAACATCGTGAGCGTTCCTTATGGGTTCATTCAATGTGGCGCCGATGCGCTTTGCGATGGCGCTTGCAATCGCGCCACGATCCGCATGTCGTCGCCAATGCGATCGATCGAATGGAAAACGAGCCGCGTTCGCGCCTCGAGCACCGCAGGCGCAGCCAGGTCGAACATGCCGGCGGAACCCGCCCCAAGCAGGCTCGGCGCCAAATAAATCAGCAGTTCGTCGACGCAGCCTTCGCGCAGCAACGAGCCGTTCAGCTTGTGCCCGGCCTCGACGTGCAATTCGTTGATGCCGCGCTCGCCGAGTACCGTCAACATCGCCTGGAGGTCGACCTTACCGCGCGCATTGGCGAGCGGCACGATCTCGACGCCGCGCGAGGTTAGCGCGTCGGCCTGCGCGGCATTACGCTCGTCGATGCCGCCGCAAAACACGAGCGGCGGTGGGCCGTCGAACAGCCGCGCGGTGAGCGGCACGTCGAGCCGGCTGTCGATGAGCACACGCAGCGGCTGTCGCGGCGTATCGACACCGCGTACCGTCAACTGCGGATCGTCCTCGCGCACGGTGCCGATGCCCGTCAAGATCGCGCACGCCCGCGCACGCCAAGCGTGGCCGTCGGCGCGTGCGGCGTCGCCCGTTATCCACTGGCTCTCGCCCGTGGGCAGCGCCGTGCGGCCGTCGAGCGACGCCGCCACTTTCATCCGCACCCATGGACGCCCGCGCGTCATGCGCGAGACGAAGCCGATGTTCAGCTCGCGCGCTTCCTGAGCGAGCAAACCGCAGCGCACGTCGATGCCGGCATCGCGCAGCATCGCGAGGCCCCGCCCCGAGACCTGCGGGTTCGGATCTTCCATCGCCGCGATGACGCGCTTGACGCGCGCGTCGATCAG
>JBQCDS010000071.1:0-4193 GCA_051961035.1 Trinickia sp.
GCTGCCGTGCTCGGCCCCGCGCTTGCCGCGTGGAGCCGCGACTGGCTGGCGCCGGTCACGTTCGCGGGTTCCTATGCGCTCGTGACGGGGCTGGGCCTCGCGTCCATGGCGCTCGTGCTGGTGGGCTATCGAAACGCGCAGGCGTCAGCCGCGGCACCGGCAGCGACAGCTGCATCGACGCACGCCGATGAAGTCATCGCGCGTCCGCTGGCACGCATCGTCAAGCAGCCGATTTTCTTGGCCGCGCTCGCCAACAACGCGCTCGGCTACATGGTCATGATGTTCGTCATGACAGCTACACCGATCGCCGCGGTCGCCTGCGGCCATACGATCGGCGACGGCGCCCGCATCATCCAATGGCACCTCGTCGGCATGTATGCCCCCTCCTTCTTCGCGGCGCGCTTGATCGCCCGGTTTGGCGTTCTGCGCATCGTGGGCGCGGGCATCGTGCTGTCGGCGGCGTGCGGCGCGATCGCGTTGTCGGCCACGGACTTGCCGCACTTTTACGCGGCGCTGGCTTGCCTTGGCGTCGGTTGGAATTTCATGTTCGTCGGCGGCACGACCTTGCTCGCGCAGTCGTACCGGGCGAGCGAACGGGCGAAGACCCAGGCGACGAGCGAGTTCACGACCTTCGCCTGCACGGCGCTGGCCTCGCTGACGGCCGGGCAGTTGCTCGCGCGATTCGGCTGGGCCGTCGTGTGCGTGTCGATCTTCCCGGCGCTCGCGTTGGCGGCTTGCGCGACGCTAGCGTATGCGTGGTCGAGTTCGCGTGCGCGGTCGGCCGCCGCAGCCAACCTTTCGTCAGGCTACTGACTGGAATGACCGATTCAATGAGGATTCTTGAATGATTGCACCGGCCGCTTCGTCCGTTCGCCAAATCGTATTCGCCGTCGCGCCGCATCTCGTGTTGCTCGACGCATGCGGGCCGCTCGAGGCGTTTTGGCGGGCCGAACTCGAGATGCGGCAAGCGCGCAAGAGCATCGACGGCGAAACGGTCGCGTATCGCACGCGCGTTGCGTCGATCGAAGGCGGTACGCTCGAGACGCACGTCGGCCTGCCGGTCGTCGTCGAGCGGCTGGATGCGCTCGACGATGAGCCGATCGATACCATCATCGTCGCCGGTACGTTCGCGGCCGATCAAATGGTGCTCGACGCGCAGCTCGTGAGGTGGCTCGAGCGTGCGGCGCCACGTGCGCGGCGCGTGTGCTCGGTGTGCGTCGGCGCTTTTTATTTGGCCGCCGCAGGGTTGCTTCAAGGTCGACGCGCGACGACGCATTGGCGCAGCGCAGAGGAACTTGCACGCCGCTTTCCGGGCGTTCGGGTCGATGCCGATCCGATCTTCATTCGCGATGTGCGCGGCGGTCGCGCCGTATGGACTTCGGCTGGGGTAACCGCCGGCATCGATCTCGCGCTCGCGCTGATCGAAGAGGACTTCGGCCATGCCGTGGCGATGCAGGCGGCGCGCCGGCTCGTGGTCTTCATGAAGCGCCCGGGCGGGCAGTCGCAGTTCAGCGCCACGCTCGATGCACAGCAATGCGCGAGCGGCGAGTTCGATGCGCTGCATGCGTGGATGGTCACGAACTTGCGCGACGACCTTTCGGTGGCGCGCCTGGCCGAGCGTGCCCGCATGTCGCCGCGCACATTCGCGCGGCGCTATGTCGATGCGATGGGGCGTACGCCGGCCAAAACCGTCGAGGCCCTGCGGCTAGAGGCGGCGGCTCGGTCGCTCGCGCAAACGCGCCGGCCGATGAAGCGAATCGCTACCGATTGCGGATTCGGCACCGAGCAGAACTTGAGGCGGGCATTCGTCCGACGCTTCGGCGTGCCCCCGCTCAGCTATCGAGAACGATTCGCATCGCTCAGCGCGGCGGCGTAAGCGAGGCCGCGCGGGCTTCGGTTGGACCTTATAATCGGCTCCTTTCTAGCCGCGCGAACGCGCACCACCGGAGCTACGATGAGCACGCCCTCGACCCCCTTGGACCGTTCGGAAACCACCTTTCGATTTTTGGCCGAGCCCACTTCCGTCAATTTCGGCGGCAAGGTGCATGGCGGTGCACTGATGAAATGGATCGACGAAACGGCCTACGCTTGCGCGGCGGTTTGGTCGGGCCGCTATTGCGTGACCGTCAGCGTCGGCAACATTCGTTTTCGTCGGCCTATTCTCGTGGGCAATCTCGTGGAGTTGCGGGCACGCGTGGTGGCGACGGGGCGCACGAGCATGCACATTCACGTGACCGTGCACGCGGGCGACCCGAAAAGCGGCCAACTGCGATTGACGACCGATTGCCTGGTCGTGTTCGTCGCCGTGGACGAGAACGGCACGCCGATTCCTATTCCGCCGTTCGAGCCGCAAACGGACGAGCAAAAGCGCGTGGCGAAATACGCGATGGACGTGAAGGCTGCACTCGATGCGATTGTCGAGCTCAAGCCGGAAGAAGTGGCGAAGGGGCGGATTTGAGGAATAGCGGACGCAATGTCCGCTATTGCCCAGCGCTCCTTGAGCGAACGCTCGCGAGTGCGGGTCGAGGCAGAAATAGCGTATTAACAACGCGCCCCGGACTTCATCACCCCCGCCGCCCCGTCATCGCTTCTGGTCGCACCCACTCCTCGAACTGGGCTTCCGTCACATACCCGAGCGCAAGCGCGGCCGCTTTCAGCGTCGTGCCTTCCTTGTGCGCCTTCTTCGCGATTTGAGCGGCTTTGTCGTAGCCGATATGTGGATTGAGCGCCGTCACGAGCATCAGCGATTCGTTGAGCAGCGTATCGATCCGATCGCGATTCGGCTCGATGCCGACGGCGCAATTGTCGTTGAAGCTTTGCGCGCCATCCGCGAGCAAACGAATCGACTGCAGCACGTTGTGCGCGATCATCGGGCGAAACACGTTCAATTCGAAGTTACCGCTCGCGCCGCCCAGATTGATCGCGACATCGTTGCCGAACACCTGACAGCACAGCATGGTGACCGCCTCGGACTGCGTCGGATTGACTTTGCCCGGCATGATCGAACGGCCCGGCTCGTTCTCCGGAATCGCGATTTCACCCAAGCCGCAGCGCGGGCCGCTCGCGAGCCAGCGCACGTCGTTGGCGATCTTCATCAGGCTTGCCGCCACCGTCTTCAAGGCCCCGTGGGCGAACACGAGCGCATCGGCCGCCGCCATCACCTCGAACTTGTTCGGCGCGCTAACGAACGGCACGCCCGTCAAACGGCCGATGGCCGCCGCCACACGCTCGGCGAATTGCGGATGCGCGTTGAGCCCCGTGCCGACGGCCGTGCCGCCCTGGGCGAGTTCGTACAAGTGCGGCAGCGCCGATTCCACATGCGCGATCCCGTGGGCAAGCTGCGCCGCGTAGCCGGAAAACTCCTGGCCGAGCGTCAGCGGCGTCGCATCCTGCAAGTGGGTGCGGCCGATTTTGACGATGTCGGCGAAAGCGCGCGATTTCGCGTCGAGCGTCGCGCGCAACGTGGCCAGCGCCGGCAGCAAATGCTTGACGATGGCACTGGCCGTGGCCACGTGCATCGCGGTCGGGAACACGTCGTTCGACGATTGCCCGCGATTCACGTCGTCGTTCGGATGTACCTTCCGCGATTCGCCGCGCTCGCCGCCCAGCAACTCGCTCGCGCGATTCGCGATGACCTCGTTCAGGTTCATGTTCGTCTGCGTGCCCGAGCCCGTCTGCCATACCGCTAGCGGAAATTCGTCGGCATGGCGGCCTTCGATGACCTCGTCGGCCGCTTGCATGATCGCGCGGGCTTTATCCTCAGGCAACACGCCTAGCTCGAGGTTGACTTCGGCCGCGGCACGCTTGATGACCGCGATCGCCGTGATCAGTTCGGGCGATTGCTTCTCGGTCGAGATTTTGAAGTTTTGCAGCGAGCGTTGCGTTTGCGCGCCCCATAAGCGCGCGACCGGCACGGCGATTTCGCCGAACGTGTCGCGCTCCATGCGATGGTCTTCGGTCATGATGCTTCGGCTCCGATACTGGGCAAGCGGGTTGGATGGGTTCGACCTGCCGCAGGTAGCGCTAGAGCTGCGAGTCGACCGGCAACAGCAAGAATAGACCTGTCAGCAAATTGCGTACGAACCCTGCTCCGGGATCGAGCGTCCAGGTGTGCATGTGAGGCGGCCCGCCGTCGTCGCGCTCCTCGCCGCTCCAGACGAGGCCGGAATCGGGCTCGCCGAGGCGGCGGCGTT